>JAQUHH010000084.1 GCA_028683685.1 Bacteroidales bacterium | reverse complement strand
CCTTTGCCTTCTTTGTTGAAAGTTCTTCGTTCGATTCTTACGCTTGTATCCATATTGTAAAACTCAATGGGAACCACATGGATTTCCATATTTACTCTGTTTTTTACAATTGGAATTTCAAGGGAAGTAAATGCATTATAAGTTGGATCCTGGTTGTGGTAATGATATTCGGCAGCAAGTCTAAATTCCAGGTTTTCCGTGATGCGACCATTCATGTTTTTGGGAACAGGCAGGGCGTTTGGACCGAAATACCGAGGCGAATATCGCATGTATTTACTCCAATGTGTTATTCCATCCCAATTGTTGTATGGATCTGAAAAATCACTGTTTGTTTGGCAAAAAGTTTTCCCAAACAAGCTTATAATCAGTAGGATGACAATTACTGTATTTTTCATCTAATAATACTTGAAAATTATTTTTGGTCGTAACGGGTATAAGGTGTAGCATCAAGTTTGCAAAAATCTCGTTTTTGATATTTAAAATATCCTGCAATGGCTATCATGGCTGCATTGTCGGTGGTAAACTGGAATGGAGGCAGAAATAGTTCCCATTTTTCTTGTTTGGCAATTTTAGTTAGGGTATTTCGGAGTTCAGAGTTGGCAGAAACGCCTCCAGCAATGGCTATTTGTGAAATTTTATGGTGTCGTGCCGCAAGAATTAGTTTTTTTGTTAAAGAATGAATAATGGCATATTGAATGGAAGCTGCCAAGTCAGCTCTGTTTTTTTCAATAAAAGAATCATCTGTTTTTAGTTGATCTCGCAAAAAATAGAGAAATGATGTTTTTAATCCCGAAAAGCTAAAATTGAAGTGAGGCATATTGGCTTCGGAAAATTTAAAAGCATGGGGATTTCCTTCTTTTGCTAGTTTGTCTATGTTTGGACCGCCAGGATAGGGAAGTCCCATGATTTTTGCAACTTTGTCAAAAGCTTCTCCAGCAGCGTCATCAATGGTTTGTCCAATAATCTCAAAATCAAAATAATCATTAATTTTTAAGATTTGTGTATGTCCGCCCGAAACAGTTAAGCATAGAAAAGGAAAAGAAGGAGTTTCATTTTGGATATCCGGTAATTTTATAAAATGAGATAGAACATGGGCTTGCAAATGGTCTACTTCAATAAGTGGAATATTTAAACTCATTGAAAGTCCTTTTGCAAAGGAAGTTCCTACTAAAAGGGAGCCTAAAAGTCCAGGACCTCTTGTAAAAGCGATGGCATGGATATTGCTTTTTTGTATATTTGCATTTTTAATGGCAGTGTCGATTACTGGTATAATGTTTTGCAAATGCGAACGCGAAGCAAGTTCAGGGACTACACCGCCATATTGCTCATGAACTTTTTGACCTGCTATGATGTTTGAACAAAGTGTTGTACCTTTGATAATTGCAGCGGATGTGTCGTCGCAAGATGATTCGATGCCTAAAATATATGTATCCATAAAAACAGAATTTTGAAACACAAAATTATTAAAATAATCAAGCGAATCGTGTTATGGAGTTTACTTTCTATAATCAGCCTTATTATTTTAAGTTTTGTTTTTATTCAGTTTTCTTTCGTACAAACATATTTAGCTCAACGTGTTGCTGCCTATTTTTCAAGCGAATTGGGGGTTCATGTTTCTGTGGGTCGGCTTAGCATAAGTCCTTTACTAAATATTTCTTTGTATGAAGTTGAAATGGAGGATGAAAAGTCGGAAAAAATGTTTTATGTTGAAAATATTTATGCTTTTGTGACGAATGTTTCAATGAGCAATAGAAGTTTGGATTTTAGCAAATTAACGGTTATCTCTCCCGAAATAAATGTCCGAAAATATGCTGGAGACACGACATACAATTTTCAGTTTTTGCTTGATTATTTTAAAAGTCCGGACGATACAGAATCTCGTCCTTGGAAATTTAATTTTGGAGAAATTTCTCTTATAGGTGCTCGTTTGTCACATATCGTTGAAGATAAGATTAATGATGATGAAAATAGTGTGGATTTTAATAATATTAATGTCCGAAATTTAAATGTGAGCATTTCTGATTTTCGAATGCAAGAGGATACCATTGCATTGAATCTAACTAATTTTTCTCTTTTCGACTCCAGTGGTTTTTACATTCGCAAAATGAATGCAAATGTGCTCTATACGAATAAGTCTCTGGTTCTGAATGATGTAAATGTTCAAACATTTAATTCAGACATTCACTTTCAATTGGCATTGAGGTATGAATCTCCAGATGATTTTTCTGATTTTTTTCATAAAATGAATTTGAATTTTGAGTTGAAACCCTCCAAAATAAACACTCAAGATGTTGCTTTTTTTATGCCTGGAACAAACTTATTTACCAATTCTTTTGTGGCTTCAGCTTTTATAAAAGGAAAAATAAAGCATCTCTTGGTTCGGAATTTAATTGTAAAATATGGAAATAACACTCAGCTTATTGCGAAGGCTACCGTTGATGGTTTGCCCAATCTGAATGAAACATTTATTGATTTTAATATAGAGAATTTTTCCACCATTATTCCTGATATTCAGAATTTTAATTTGCCGAATAATGAAAAAATAAACATTCCTTCAAATTTGTTTAGTGCAAAAAACATAAAACTAAAAGGAATTTTTACCGGTTTTATTTCCGATTTTGTTATCAATGCTAATTTGCAAACTGCTGCTGGAACAATTATTACGGATATTAATTTAAAAACCAAAGATAATAAATACGAATATCAGGGCAAATTGGCGACTGAAAATTTTAATCCGGGATTGTTTATAAAGGATTTAAATCAAATAGCTGATTTAACTATGACCGCTGAACTTAAAGGAAAAGGGAATAAAATTAAAACTATACAGCTTGAATATGAGGCTGTTATTCAGAAGGTTCTTCTTCAAGATAAAACTTCTTTATCAAATATCAATTTGCTTGGAAATTTAGAAAATGAAATTATAAATGCTCAGCTAGACGTTGATGATCCCAATTTGAAATTATCTCTTGAAGGAAGCTTGGGTTTCAAAACTAAAGAGGAGTTTATTTCAGCTTATGCCAGTGTTTCTACGGCGAAATTATCCAAATTAAATCTTACAAAAAGAGCTCCTGATATAAATTTAAATACAGAAGTTCGTGTGGATTTAAAAGGCAATAATATTGATAATCTTTTTGGAACTATTCACATAAATGATTTAAATTATTTTGAGCGTAAAAAACAGCATCATATGGATCAATTGGTTCTGACTTCGGGAATGGATGTGCTTGGGATGAGAAGCTTTTTTATTAAATCGGATTGGATGGATGCGGATATTGTTGGAAAATTTTTGTTGTCTGACTTTGAAGCTATTTTTCAAAGTTTGATGAGTACTTATTTCCCGATATATGCCGAAGAAGAAATTATAGAAGATGTAAACGTGAAGAAAATAATGGTGAAAAAGGAAGAGATTCCTTTGCCCATTGAAAATCGGTATTTTAGTTTTGATATTATTTTGAAAAAACCAACATCCATTTTTGATTTATTCATGCCAAGTATTGCGATTTCTGATATGTCCTCTATTTCGGGCTTTGTGAATGCAAAAAATAAAACTGTAAATATTAATTTTAATACTGATTTTGTGGCATTTTCCCAATTGCAATTTGACAAGGTCCGATTAAACACAAAAACGCTTAATGATAGAATTAAAATTGATTTAAAAAGTGATGTTTTTCATATAAGTAAAAGTGAAAATATCTTTCTGAAAAATATTAGTATAGAGGGAGATGTTATTCAAAACAAACTGGCTTTTCATATAGGGTGGAATGGCTCAAACAATCAACAGCAAAACAATGCTGATATTTCAGGAGAAATGCGTCTATATAAAGATTTTGTTGAGGCAGATATTTTTGAATCAGATATTGTAATAAATGATTCCACTTGGGTTATTGAAAATGGTAACTCTTTTGTTTTTTCTGAAAACTCATATCAAATTAGTAAGTTGCTGATTAATAGCAAAAATAAGTATGTTTTTATTAATGGCACGGTGTCTAAAGATCCAGAAAAAACGCTGAATATTGAATTGAAAAATATTGACTTGTCAGAAGTCGATCCATTAACGGCACTTCGTCAGTTTGATTTAGATGGTGTGTTAAATGGAAAATTAGAAATTGTGGATGCCTTGAACCGAATTAGTTTTATTGCCAATTTGAATGTTAAGAACTTGGGACTTAATAATCAGCGATTGGGAGATGCCGATTTTGTTTCGGTTTGGGATCCACGAAAAAATGGTTTATTTATTAATGGAGAGGTGATTCATCGAGGAAATGTTGGCGAGAATCGTCCCGTAGCGGTTCAGGGATATTATTATCCTTCTATTGATTCTTTGGATATTGCAGCCGATTTGGTCAATTTTCGATTAAAAACCATTGAACCATATTTGAGTGTGATTTTATATAAGCTTGATGGTTTTGCTTCTGGAAAATTATACGTGGTTGGAACTTTAAAAAAACCAGAATTGGTTGGAAATCTTAAACTTATGCGTACCACTTTGGGATTAAAAGAGTTAAATACAGAATATACCATAAATCATAATTTGATTATAGAAAGAAATGGTTTTAAATTTGAAAATGTAGAGATTTTTGATATTGAAAATAATGTAGGAGTTTTAAATGGTTATGTTTCACATGAGAATTTTAGAGATTTCTATATAGATTTATCTGTTCGAGCCAATAGTTTAATGGCTTTAAATACAAATCAAACACAAAGTGATTTGTTTTATGGAAGAGTTTTTGGTACTGGATTGGTCACCATTAAAGGGCCCGTAGAAAATATTGTAATCAATGCTCAGGTGTCTTCAGAACGAAATACTGAAATGTTTATTCCCATTTCTTATTCAACATCGGTTTCCGAAAATTCATTTATTCGTTTTGTTACAGTAGACGATAAAGATTTGTCGAAAGTGCCAAAAACAGTAGATTCAGAGACGTCAGGTGTTCAAATGAATTTTTTAATTAATGTAAATCCAAATGCTCGATTTACTATTTTTCTTGATCCGTCTACTGGAGGAACCATTCGAGGTTCGGGCAATGGAGTGTTACGTATGGAAGCCAATACGGCTGGCGAATTTAATATGTATGGTGTGTATACCGTCACTGAAGGGGAATATATGATGACATTGAAAGATGTTATTAATAAAAAATTCTTGATTGAAGATGGTGGAACCATTCGCTGGAATGGTGATCCTACGGATGCAGATATTGATTTGAAAGCTGTTTATCGGACTCGTGCTTCTATTGCTTCATTGACGGGCAGCGACTCTACAAATACTTCATCTCAAGCTTCTTCGCGTAGAATTCCGGTGAATAGCGAATTGTATTTGTCTGGAAAATTGATGAATCCAACCGTTAATTTTGGAATATCATTGCCATCGGCAGATAATTATACCAAATCAATGTTTTATAATTTGTTGGATACGACCAATGATCAAAGTATGATTCGTCAAACCTTTTCTCTTCTGATTTTTGGTCGCTTTGAAAATGAAAATACTCAATATGGTAATATGGTGGGCGAAGGTCTTGGTTCTTCTTCTGTAGATATGGTTACCAGTCAGTTGAGTAGTTTGATTTCTCAATATAGCAAAGGTTTGGATATTGGTGTAAATTATCGTCAGGGAGATGATATGTATAGTGAAGAGATTCAGGTTAATATGTCAACGGAACTTTTTAATGACCGTCTTATTATCGATGGGAATTTGGGAGTTGGAGGACAGAATGTGTATCAGCAAAACGCCAACCAAATTGTAGGTGATGTCAAAATTGAATATAAAGTGACCAAAGATGGACGTATTCGTTTGAAAGCCTTTAATCAGCAAAACAATAATGAATTTACAAATCTAAATGCTCCTTATACGCAAGGAATTGCATTGGTATATCGAAAGGATTTTAATAAATTTAGAGATTTGTTTAAATGGTGTACTAAAAAGAAAAAAACAAATAAAAAGAAAAAAATAGAAGAGAAATGAAAACAGTATTAATTACAGGAGCCACAAGTGGTATTGGTAGAGCCATTGCTGTTAAATTTGCAGAGCAAGGGAATAGGTTAATAATCTCTGGAAGAAGACAAAATAGATTGGATGAACTGCAAAAAGAGATATTATCGTTTGGAAAATCGGAAGTGAAGAGTTTGTGTTTTGATATTCGTCAGAAAGAGGCTGTTTATGCGGCGATTGATTCGCTTCCAAAAGAGTGGAAAGAGATTGACATACTCGTAAATAATGCTGGTTTGGCTTCAGGTTTAAGCCCCATTCAAGAAGGAGATATTGATGATTGGGAAAAAATGATTGATACCAATATTAAGGGATTGCTTTATATTACCAGAAAAGTCGCTCCATTAATGATTGCTCGCCAAAAAGGGCATATTATTAATATCGGTTCCATTGCTGGAAAAGAGGTTTATCCCAAAGGAAATATTTATTGTGCGACCAAACATGCTGTGGATGCTTTAACAAAAGCCATGCGCATTGATATGCTTCAAGATGGTATTAAGGTTTCTCAAATAGCTCCCGGTGCTGCCGAAACAGAATTTTCTAGGGTCCGTTTTCATGGAGATGAAGAGAGAGCATCCAAAGTTTACCAAGGGTATCAACCATTGACCGCAGAAGATATCGCCGAAACTGCTTTTTTTATTGCAAATTTACCCCCTCATGTGAACATTAGTGATCTTATGATTGTTCCAACTTCACAAGCATCTGCTTATTGTTGGAACAAAAGAGAGTGATATGAGAGAGGATTTTTTGCATCATGTTTGGAAATATCAATTATTTGATTTTCAAGATTTAGTGAGCGTTCAGGGACAATCAATTCGTTTGAAATCGTCTGGATGGCACAATTATGATGCGGGTCCAGATTTTCAAAATGCACGGGTTGAAATTGATGGTCTCCAGTGGGTTGGGAATGTCGAAATTCATATAAATTCGAATGACTGGTATAAACATGGTCATCATAACGATCCAGCATATCATAATGTCATACTTCATGTAGTGTATGATTATGATGGAGAGAATGAACAAGATGATTTTTTGAAAAATATCCCAGTTCTGTGTCTACGCGATCGAATTAATGATGATTTATACCAGCGATATTTGAATTTTTTAAATACTGATTTTGAA
Source organism: Bacteroidales bacterium (assembly GCA_028683685.1). Taxonomy (GTDB): domain Bacteria; phylum Bacteroidota; class Bacteroidia; order Bacteroidales; family WCHB1-69; genus JAQUGA01. Next base: position 1,748 of record JAQUHH010000084.1, on the reverse strand, counting down.
ATTCCATGTCATTCTATGATTCATAAAGTGGACCGAATTCATTTGGAAATGTGGATGGAACGCTTGTTTATAGAAAAATTAGAAGAGAAAACGGAAATGATTCAAGCCAGTTTAGATCGAAATTTAAACAGCTGGGAGGATTCATTTTATGAGTTTTTAGCTAAAAGTTTTGGTTTCAAAATTAATGGTTTTGCTTTTGAGATGCTCGCTAAATCTCTGCCATACAAAGTGTTGCAAAAGCATAAAGACAGTTTGTTTCAAGTAGAAGCCTTGCTTTTTGGTCAAGCGGGTATGTTGGATGGTGATTTTGAGGATGATTATCCACAAAAATTACAAAGGGAATATGCTTTTTTGCAAAAGAAATATCAACTCGTTCCTTTTGAAAAGCATTTGTGGAATTGGCTTCGCTTGCGACCTGGAAATTTCCCTACCATTCGCATCGCTCAATTTGCATGGCTGTTGACGTACTCAAATTCCCTCTTTTCGTGCAGCATTGATACGGATACTATTGATGGTTTAAGAGATTTGTTTTGTGTACAAACTTCACCCTATTGGGACAATCATTATCAATTTGATAAAGTTTCCAGTTTTAGAAAAAAACTTTTGGGTAGCAGTAGCATCGATTTGTTAATTATTAATACGGTCATTCCTTTTCAGTTTTTATATAGCAAAATTCATGATGATAGGGACTTAATGAACAAAACTTTCTTCCTTGCTGATTCTATAAAAGGAGAATCCAATTCAACTACGATTGCTTTTAAAGAGATTGGCGTTGTTTCAGCCACTGCTTTTAGAAGCCAAGCATTAATTCTTTTAAAGAAAAAATATTGTGACAAAAAACTTTGTTTGCAGTGTGCCATTGGTGCTAAGCTGCTAAAAGGTGAGACTTGATGGCATATTGATAAGAGATGAATTAAAAAAAAGCCATTGATTTTTCAATGGCTTTTTTATTGGACGTAGAAAGAAATTATAACTTTTCAAATTCTGTGCGTGTTTTATCGCCGTCTTTAATTTCTTCGAGGATTAATTCTTTATTTGTTAATCGAAGGATTGTTTCTTCACTAGTTATTGTTTGACCAAGAATAACAAAATTAGTGATAAATTTTGTTTTGTCACTGCTAAATTCCCAAGTTCCATTGAAACTGCCGTATGAAGAAGTAAGGACATAAGTACCATCTTTTTGAATATTCATGACCATACTTTTGTCATCCGCATCTAAAGCTTGGTCAACTCCGTTGTATTGTTGTTTAACTAGTTTCCATTCGCCAGTAATACGTGCTGTTTTAGAACGTAAACTTATAGATGGACCTTCTCATACTTGCCACAGCTAGTTAACGCAATAGTAGATAAAAACAGCACTACAAATAATAATTTTACTTTTTTCATAATGAATTGTTTTGATTGTTATTAATTATTTTATTGTAATGCAAATTTACAACTTTTTTGTTTCAAATTATCTTTTTTTAAAAAAAAACAAATTATCTATTGCAAATTTAATGTTTTGGTGTTTTTATTGAATCAACATTGTTGTGAGTTTGATTTAATAATTTACAAGAGAAGTATCAGAATTATTCCGTAGAACAAATAATTAGTGAACGTTTGTTAGAAAGTTTGTATAGGATTTTATTGAGTTAAAATACTTCTCCGAAAACCTTTACCTTAGAAGCGTTTTTTATTCTGTTTTCTACAAATTCAATATCTTTTATATATATGGTATTGAAATTTCCATATTTTTCAAGCTTTTTCAA
>JAQUHH010000083.1 GCA_028683685.1 Bacteroidales bacterium | reverse complement strand
TAATTTCTTGCATACGCAAAAAAAAAAAACGTCACAAAGCAGCAATATTACAATGACGCAATATTGCCAGCTTATCGAACTTCAAATTTAAGGTCCTTTTATTTTACCAATTCTTTTGAAAGTCTGTCTGTAAGCAACGGAATAATTTGTGCTACGTCGCCGACAATACCAATGTCTGAGACGTCGAAAATAGGTGCAAATTTATCTTTGTTTACAGCAATGATAAAATCGGATTCTTCCATTCCTGCCAAATGCTGAATAGCACCAGAAATTCCAAAAGCAAAATACAAATCGGGACGAACCGTTTTGCCAGTTTGACCCACTTGACGTTCGTGTGTTAAAATTCCGGCATCAACAACGGCACGAGAAGCAGAAACCTGAGCATTCAATACTTTTGCAAGCGATTGCAATTTGTCAAATCCTTCTTGATTTCCAACGCCTCTACCACCTGAAATTAAAATTTTAGCTTCCGTAATGTCAACTTTGCCTTTGTCTTCTTTTACATTTTTAAGAATGCGAACTTTAAACTTCGATGCGTCGAAAACAGGTTTGAAATTAACTATATTTCCTTTTTTACCCATTTGGCGATCTGCTTTTTGCATTACACCAGGGCGAACTGTAGACATTTGTGGACGATGATCGGTACACATAATAGTGGCCATCAAGTTTCCGCCAAACGCAGGACGAGTCATCATTAGCTCTTTTTCTTCCGAAATTTCTAGGCGAGTACAATCGGCCGTTAAGCCAGTTGCAGCTCTTGCAGAAAGTCTGGGACCCAAATCTCTACCAATGGTAGTAGCGCCAATAAGAACAATGCTGGGCTTGAATTTTTGAATTGCCTGATCCATTGCCTGAGAATATTGTTCCGTCAAATAATCTTTCAATTCAGGTTCGTCGATGCAAATAACTTCATCGGCACCATATTCAATAAGCATTTGAGCTTGATTGCTGATATTGTGACCTGGAAATAGAGCAACCACCTTTTCGTTTAACTCATCTGCCAGTTGTTTAGCCTTACCCAACAATTCCAAAGCCACGGGCTGAATGTTTCCATCTCTTTGTTCGATAAAAACACATACATTTTTATAGATTGATTTATCCATGTTTTAAAAATTAGGGAGGTTAAATAATAAATTTTTCTTTCAACTTGCTGATGATAATGCCTACGGCTTCTTCGGCTTCCACTTCAAACAATTCACCGGCTCCTTTACGTCCCTTGGTAAATGATTTTTTCACTCGAGTAGGAGAGCCTTTCAAGCCTAGTTTTTCTTCATCAACATCAATTTTGTCGGCATTCCACATTTCCACTTCTTTATCAAAAGCGGTCATGATTCCCGAAACAGTCATATATCGAGCTCGGTTTGCTGTGGCCAAAACTGTAAGCACGCAAGGCATCTCCACCTCCAAAAGTTGATGTCCTTCTTCGGTCTCTTTTTTAATGGTTAGCAAATTGTTTTGATTGTATTGCAAATCAGCAACGTATGAAACCTGCGGCAAGCCTAAATGTTCGGCCATTTGGGGTCCCACTTGTGCTGTATCGCCATCAATGGCTTGGCGACCCGCTATAATTAAATCATAATCGAGGCAACGCAGAGCCCCCGCAAGTGCATTGGACGTTGCCAATGTGTCGGCCCCTGCAAATTTACGGTCGGTCAATAAAATGGCGCGATCTGCCCCCAAAGCGTATGCTTCTCGAAGAATAGCTTCGGCCTGAGGAGGCCCCATAGTGATGACTGTAATGTGAGCATTGTATTTGTCTTTAAGGCGTAGAGCCATTTCTAGGCCGCCTTTATCGTCGGGATTCATAATGCTGACAACTCCATCACGAATCATTGTTCCGGTAGCCGGATTGATTTTTATTTCAGTGGTATTCGGAACTTGTTTGATACAAACTATTATTTTCATTTTTTCTTTTTTTTCTTTATTCAAAATGCTTGTTTTTTTTAATCTTTTCGATTAAAATTCAACTTGTTTTATTTGAAAATTTTTGCTGCAATTACCATCCGTTGAACTTCTGAAGTTCCTTCATAAATTTCTGTAATTTTAGCATCGCGCATCATACGCTCTACAGGATATTCTCGGGTATAACCATATCCACCGTGAAACTGAACTGCTTTTGTAGTTACTTCCATGGCTACTTCAGAGGCGAAAAGTTTACACATTGCCGCATCCACTGAATACGGAAGGTTTTCGTCTTTTTTGTAAGCTGCAGATCTAACAAGCAAACGGGCTGCTTGAACTTTCGTTTCCAAATCAGCCATTTGAAACTGTGTATTTTGAAACGCAGAAATTGGTTTTCCAAACTGCTTGCGTTCTTTGGTATATTTAATGGTTTCGTCCATTGCACCTTGTGCTATTCCAAGAGCTTGTGCTGCAATTCCAATACGTCCACCGTCAAGGGTTTTCATTGCAATTCCAAATCCTTTTCCAATTGCACCCAAAAGATTTTCTTTTGGAATTTCGCAGTTTTCAAAAATGAGTTCGCAGGTAGCTGAACCTCTAATTCCGAGTTTTTTCTCTTGTTTACCAACGCTAAATCCGGGAGTTCCTTCTTCCACTATAAAAGCTGAAATGCCTCTGGTTCCCATTGATTTATCGGTCATGGCCATAACAATGTATATATGTGCATAACCGGCATTGGTAATGAAAATTTTAGAACCGTTCAAGACCCATTTATCCCCAGCATCCACTGCAAATGTTTGTTGCATGGCAGCATCGGTTCCTGCATTGGGTTCGGTCAATCCAAAAGCTCCAAGCCATTCACCACTGCAAAGTTTGGGCAAATATTTCATTTTTTGCTCCTCGTTTCCATTTTCCAAAATTGGAGCAACACACAACGAAGTGTGAGCAGAAACAATAACTCCGGTGGTTCCACATACACGTGACAACTCTTCAACAGCCATGCTGTATAACTGATTAGTACCTCCTTGTCCGCCATATTGCACAGGAACAGGAATGCCCATCAAGCCAATTTTTCCCATTTGTTCAACCGTTTCGACAGGAAATCTTTCTTCCTCATCAATTTCGGCCGCTAATGGTTTAACTTCATTGTCTGCAAAATCCTTAATCATCTGCAGAAAGAGCTTTTCTCTATTTGTTAAGCTAAAATCCATAATTGGTTACGATTATTTATTTATATAATATATTATTTTTACTGCATTATTTTATTCTGCTAAATTAACATTTTTTCCTCAATAAATGGCTTAATTCCAATTGTTAATGTCTTGCAAGTTAGATATTTAATTCCATGGCTTTGTTTTATCAATAATTTAATTGGGAAAAAGATTTTATCATTGCTGATAATCAAACAAATACAGAAATGATTGTTTTTTGACTGTGTTTTTGACTGAAAAATTGGATTCTAAATTGTTTAACAATACGTTAGAAATACATGCAAAACCTAAATTTAATTCGGGTAATTTGCTCCTTCACTAAGATTCTCTATTTTATTTGTTTTGCATTTGATTTTCTGCATCCATTTGGATACGTTTTGTATTTGAAACCTAATTTGCTTTGTGAAAACAAGCAAGCATTTGCATTGAAAATGGGAGGGGACAAAAATGCAATAATGTATTTTTCGTTTCAACTATTATCCCGAAATAGAACCCATAAAAAAAGGCTGTCAATTTTGACAGCCTTTTTTGTAATATTTATTCTGCTTATTTATTGATTAGCATTTTTGTTGAGAAGTTTAATTTAGAACCTCTTACGTTTACGATATACGTTCCAACAGATAAGTTCGAGATGTCGATGCGTTCTTGATGTTGACCAATATTTAGGGTGCCTAAGTCAATGTTCTGAACCAAGGTGCCTTTTAAGTCAAATACGCGAATTATAATTCTTTCAGGATTCAAGAGTCCAAAAGAAACATTGGTATAATTATTCGCAGGATTTGGGAATAATCTAACTTCTTGTGCCTTTTTAGTTGCTGTATTGTCTTGAATTGATTCTATTTCTTGGTAGAAATTACTATTGTAGAAAATTCCACGTCCGTGAGTTCCAACGTATATAAATCCTGAATTAGTAACGCCAGGGAACAAACTTAGTACTTCGTTTCCGTCTGGGTCAATAGCGACTCCAGTATCAGGTTTAGCAAAATTAGATTGTTGAGCAATCATGAAAACAGGAACACGTCCGCCAATTCCGTCATTTATTTCCGACCATGTTGGGTAGGTTGCGGTGATATTATCTGTTGCAAACAAGCCAAACTCTGTTCCGATAAAAACATATTTGCTTCTATTCATTTCGATTAAAGCACTGTATGCAGGAATTTTGGGTAAATTACCTTGTTTAGAACAGAAATCAGGAGTTGCACTGGTTGCATTGTCTGAGTATTCGATGTAAGAAGCTTGATTGCCTAAGTTTCCTAAGGTAACAACTACTTTGTCGGGGTTATACCAATTTGCCGCAACCGAAGTTACAGTTCTGCCAGTGTATGATGCGATATTTGTTACTTCTAATTGATATTGACTGCTGGTAACGTCTAAGTGTAGGGAGTCAATATATGATTTTAAACCAGAAACACGGTATACGTTACCGGAGTAAGTTCCAACAAATAAGTGGTCGCCATCATAGCAAGAAGACATGCTAGAAACAACACCTGTAATGTTGGCAATTTTAAACCATTGTGGAGTTGTTCCAAAAACTAAAGCACCGCGAGTCATCCAGACAGCATTTTCAACTCCTAAATAGAATTTTGATTGAGCTCTGTCTTGAACTCTAACAGAATCACCCATTCTAAGGGTGTCCGATGGGTTTGGCAATGATACATGATTTTTTAATGGGTATCTGTTGTTTTTACTTCTTGCACGGAATAATTCTCCATCTGCATAGTCTTTGTCAGCAATAAAAGTTACAGAGTCTTCTGTATTAATGTCATTAACATTTTCCCAATGAAGGATAGGAGTTACAAAAGCTGCTTGAAAAGTGGTTTGCCCACCGCTGAACATTCTAGCAGAGAAGAAACGGTCTATGCCTTCAAAATTTTCGCCTTCGTCGGGTGAACGTCTGCAATCTCCATAATATACAGTGGTAAATAATGCTTTGGTATTAATAATAGAAAAAGCAGAGAAGCCACCGTCACCACCAGTTACACTTTTCGCATTCATGGGAGTATTTCCTTTTCTGCTGATGTATTGTGTTCCGTTGTCTTGTGTTCCACCCATTACTCTATGATCGTTTGCACAAGCAACACCGTAGAATTGAGTAATATTTAAATTGCGATTTAAATTGTGAAATGTATTTGCACCATCAATAGATTTTGATAAACCACCATCTGATCCAATAAATAAGGTATTGGGTTCATTTGGGTGGAATACATATGCGTGGTGGTCGGCGTGAACATAAAAAACATCATTGTCTTCACTTATGTCATCGTCCGCATACCACAATGATTTTTGTGCCCATGAAAAAGGCATCGTTGGAGATATTTGTTCTCCCAACCATAAATCGATACCGCCAACAATTATTTTAGTTGGATTGTTGGGGAAAACAGCAATAACATTGTCGTACCATCCTTGGTTGTTCGAACCAAAAATATCTAAATTAGGACTTCCACCAGGTCCAATAACTCTAAATGTTTCACCCCCATCAGCCGATTGATAAATGTTATAAAGGGCACCTGATGTGCTTGCACAGCTTAAATAGACATAGTTGTTATTAGAAGGAGCAATGGCAATTTCAATACGTCCCATATTGTTTGGAAGGGGGTCGCCAGTGGTGATATTTGTAAAGCCTTCCGGATTTCCGTCAGTAGAGACAAAAAGTCTACCTGATCTTCCACTACCTGAAGATATATATTGAGAATAGAATACTTTATTGTTGGTTCCAATTTTTATATCCGTTCCATAACCAGATAAGTTGATGGTATTTGCCCCTGTAGTTTGTTTCGCATTTTGCCATGTAGCACCTTGATCGTCGCTGTATTTTAATCCTTTGCCAGTTGCCACCCATACGCGTTCACTGTTGGGTGAACAAGCGATGCGATTGATGATACTCCATTCAATATTATCACTAAATGATGAATATGTTGGGATGGTAGATGCTATGGATGAAAAAGTGATGCCATCGGTAGACATATACATTCCATTTCCAAGTTGTCCAGTGTTGAAGTTTGTACCGCCAGGTTGAGCTAAACCTTCCCCTGTACCAACATAAATGGTTCCATTGGGCGATTGAGCAATGGCTGAAATAGCGAGGTTGTCGGAAATAGAAGTAATGCGGTTCCATGTGTTTCCACCTGTATTGCTAATCCACAAACCACCAGCAACTCCACCAATATAAATACGATTTGGATTGTCTTTGTCTAAAAGTAAAGCTCTAACACGACCTGCAACATTGTCAGGTCCCATTTCTATCCAAGAAAGATTGAGGTTTTTTTGATTTTTTAATGATGAAAAACGAACCATTTCTTCTCTTGCTTTAAGGATATCTTTCAAAGTAACGGTGCCCGTTTCGGGGTTGTTTCTAAGCAATGATAGCCACTGGTTTGCTCCTTTTATACCAGGAGTGTGAATTTGATCAAACACAGTACGAGCTTGATAGTGTTGTTTTTTGCCGCCAAGGTTAGAAATGGCATAGAAAACAAAAACTGTAGCAAATACTGCTACTAGACTTAACATTAGTTTTTTACTTCTCATAATTTATTGATATTACTTATCTGTTTCTATTCTTTTTATATTAAAACACCTTTTTTACTGTATACTCTTCTTTTGAAGTTGCAAATTAAAGCATTAATAGACAAAAATAAAAATAATTTGTCGTCTTTTTGCATTTTAAAAATAATATTTATTTGTTAATATTTCATTTCGCTTATGTTAAGTCGCATAAGCCTTTGTTATACAGTGTTATGAATGGTTTGATTAATGATTATTAACAGAAGGCTTAACTTTTTTTAACGGCATATTTGTTTGTCAGGGCTGAACATAAAATAACTTTGTTCCTGAAAATTAAAGATAAATCTAATTATATGGAAACGTATTCGGATATTAAAGAATTCAATGAAGTAATTCAACGTGAGAGTGCTTTTATAGATTTAATGACTCTCGAAATGAACAAAGTAATCGTAGGACAGAAACAAATGATTGAAAGACTGCTGATTGGATTGTTGTCAAATGGTCATATTTTGCTTGAAGGAGTCCCCGGATTGGCAAAAACCTTGGCGATAAAATCTTTGGCTCAAACTATAAAAGCCGATTTTAGCAGAATTCAATTTACGCCTGATTTACTGCCTGCCGACCTTGTTGGAACAATGATTTACAGCCAAAAAGAAGAAGAATTTAAAGTGAAAAAAGGTCCCATCTTCTCCAATTTTATTTTGGCTGATGAAATTAATCGGGCTCCTGCAAAAGTACAAAGTGCATTGCTCGAAGCGATGCAAGAACGCCAAGTGACCATCGGTGACCAGACGTATCCTTTGGTTGAACCTTTTTTGGTTTTGGCAACTCAAAATCCCATAGAACAGGAAGGGACATATCCTCTTCCTGAAGCTCAGGTGGATAGATTTATGCTAAAAGTGGTCATTGGTTATCCAACCAAAGAAGAGGAGAAAATAATTTTACGTCAAAATTCTGGACATAGTATCGATGAAATTGCCAGAGTAATCAGTGCTGAAGATATTTTAAAAGCTCGTGAATTGGTGCGCAAAATATATCTCGATGAAAAAGTAGAAAACTATATCACTGATATCGTTTTTGCAACTCGTTATCCTGAAAAATATCGAATTGAAAAATATAAAAATATGATTAGTTTTGGTGCTTCTCCTAGGGCAAGTATCAATTTAGCATTGGCTTCAAAAGCATATGCTTTTATTAAACGTAGAGGATATGTGATTCCTGAGGATGTTAGAGCTGTGGCTTACGATGTGATGAGACATCGAATTGGCTTGACCTACGAAGCTGAAGCTGAAAATATTACAACCAATGATATTATTAATGATATTTTGAATATTGTTGAAGTGCCTTAAATTATTTCATTATGGAAGCTAAAGATGTCATAAGTAAGGTTCGGCGAATTGAAATAAAAGCACGGGGTTTGTCTAAGCAAGTTTTTGCTGGTCAATATCTTAGTGCCTTTAAGGGAAAAGGAATGGCTTTTTCGGAAGTCCGTGAATATCAGTATGGTGACGATGTTCGTTCGGTCGATTGGAATGTGACAGCTCGTTTTAATCATCCTTTTATTAAAGTTTTTGAAGAGGAACGAGAACTTACCGTGATGTTGCTTATCGATGTTAGCCAATCTAATTTTTTCGGAAGCTCATTGTCGTATAAATCAGATGTTATACTCGAATTAGCAGGTGTACTTTCTTTTTCGGCTATTTTTAATAATGATAAGGTTGGAGTGATTCTTTTTTCAGATATTATTGAAAAATATATTCCTCCTAAAAAAGGAAAATCTCATATTTTGAGAATTATTTCTGAATTAATTCGTTTTCAACCCCAAAATAGAAAAACGGATATCAAAATGCCTTTAAAGTTTTTGACCAATGTGATTAAAAAGAAATGTACGGCTTTTCTAATTTCTGATTTTCAATCTGATTCCTACGAAGAAGCTCTTAGGATTTGTAAAAAACGCCATGATTTAGTAGCCATTCGATTGATGGATAAACTGGAAAAAGAACTTCCAAATGTAGGACTAATTCGTGCTTTTGATATTGAAAAACAAGAAATAGGATGGATTGACACAGCCTCCGAAAAAGTTCGGATAAAGTATCAGGAATATTGGGAAAATTTTAATAACAAAACATCCGATTTGTTCAAAAAAACAGGTACTGATGAGATGCTGCTGCTGAATGGAGAGGATTATGTAAAACCATTGATAAAATTGTTTAAAAAAAGAGAAGCTAAATATTAATAAGAATGAGAAAAAAAACGATATTATTTTTTATTAT
>JAQUHH010000082.1 GCA_028683685.1 Bacteroidales bacterium | reverse complement strand
TGAATTCTATTATTGCTAATAATAACGGCACCATCATGCAATGGACTGTTTTTGAAAAAGATATTTTCTAAAAGCTCGCTGCTTATTTCAGCATTAATTGATTGTCCGGTGTCTATATACTCATTTAGTTCATTTTGGCGAGAAATAACAATCAAAGCTCCCGTTAGATTTGTTGACATTTTTTTGCACGCATCCACCACCGAATCAATGTCCATCTTATCGTCTCCAGTTTCAAAAACTTTCCAGAATAAGAATTTGCGTTTTTTCAAAAAATTGGGAGTTCCAAGCATCAGTAAGAACTTTCTAATTTCGGGTTGAAACACCACTAAAAGTGCGATTACTCCAACACTAATAAACTGTCCAAAAATCTCAGACAAAAGTTCCATTTCGAGCAAATCAACTGTTTTCCAAATAAAAAACACTGCAATAATGCCTAGAAAAATTTTCATGGCAGCAGTGCCTTTCAGCAGTCGATATAATTGGAATAACAGAAGGGCAACCAAGAAAATATCGACAAAATCGACTATTTTAAATTCAAGAAAATTGAAAACTGAAAGCATCATGGGTTGACCTCATTTATTTTTTGCAAAACTAGTGTAAAAAAACTAAAAAGCTTGTCTTTTTGCGTTAATAAACTTTAAGCAAAATAGAAATCCTGAGTCGTTTTAAAAAACACACTTTCATCTTTGATTGAAATTTACACCATTTTATAAGGATCTACCCATGTGTCAAAATCATTTTCCGAAATTCCGGATTGCAAAGCAGCTTCTTTTAAAGTTAAATCTTCGCAAAGTGCTTTTTGAGCTATTTTTGCTGCATTTGAATAACCAATATGCGGATTGAGGGCGGTAACCAGCATCAATGAATTATTTAAATGTTCTTTTATTTGAGGCAAATTTGGTTCGATGCCGTCTACACAATGCAAGCGAAAAGAGCGACAGCTGTCCGCCAAAATATGAGCAGAATGAAGGATATTTCGGATAATTAACGGCATAAAGACATTTAGTTGCAAATGTCCCTGCATTCCACCGATGGTAATGGCATAATCGTTTCCCATAATTTGGGCACACACCATGGTCATGGCTTCTACTTGAGTGGGATTTACTTTTCCAGGCATAATGGAAGATCCTGGCTCATTGGCTGGAATGTGTATTTCGCCTAGGCCACATCTCGGTCCAGAGGCCAATAAACGAATATCGTTGGCAATTTTCATCAAACTTACAGCAGTATTTTTTAAGCCCGATGAAACATGAACAAAACTATCGAGAGTTGCCATATGCGTAGCTTTACATTCTGCTGATTTAAAGGAGAACCCCGTTTCTTTGGAAAGAAATTCAGCAGCTAAAACATCATAATTTTTCGGAGCATTCAATTCGCTTCCTGTAGCCGTTCCGCCAATGGGCAACTCGGTCAGAAGTTCACTAGAATGAATCAGCAACTCCAAAGATGTTTTAAGCTGATCGGCAAACGATTTCATTTCTTGCCCTAGAGTTACGGGCGTGGCATCCATCATATGTGTGCGACCGGTTTTTACAACATTGGCAAAGCTTAATGCTTTTTCGGAAAATACTTTTTGGAGCAGTCTTAATTCAGGAATCGTTTTCGTTTGTAAAGTTTTATAGGCTGCAACTCTCATTGCTGTAGGAAAAACATCATTGGTCGATTGCGATTTATTAACATCGTCGTTGGGATGAACATAAAGGGCTTGTTTCCCGATTTCTCCATATTTTAAAAACTGAATTCGATTGGAAATGACTTCATTTAAATTCATATTGGTCTGCGTACCTGAACCCGTTTGCCAGATAACCAAAGGAAACTGATCATTGTGATCTTCGTTGATAATTTCGTCGCAAACTTGATGAATGGATTTCATTTTATTTTCATCGAAAATACCACATTTAAAATTTGCAAACGAAGCTGCTTTTTTCACTCTAGCCATGGCTTTAATTAAATCCAATGGCATTTTTTCGTCACCAATTTTAAAATTTTCAAACGAACGTTGAGTTTGGGCTGCCCAATATTTTTCTTCGGAAACATTAATTTCGCCCATCGAATCTTTTTCTATTCTGATTTTCATTTCTTTTGTTTTGAAATTAATTCAAATACTCTCTCAGCCGGACGGCAAACAACGCCTTGATATCCTCGTGTAACGATAGGACGCTCGATAAGTTTATGATTTTCAACCAATATTTGAATCCACTCTTCTTTCGAAAACTTCTTGTTTTTGAATTGTGAAATAAACACGGGGTCTTTTTTACGAACAATATCCAAAGGCTCGATATTTAGCAAATTTAATAAATCCTCCAGCTTTTTGTGAGAAAACTTATCTTTGGTGTAATTTACAATTTGAATTTCATTTTGGGTTGCATTTTTCAAATCTGCCAATACCTGACGACTGATTTTACATCGAGGATTGTGATAAATAGTATACATTTTGAGTTATTTTTGAGTTGCATTTTTAAAAAAGTAAAGTTACCAAAAATAAGTGTTGATACGCCATTTTTTTTATAAAAAAAGTGGTGAAAAGTTATTTAAAAGAGAGAGATTTAGGCAAACTCATTGAATCTCATTATAGAAACACTCAAAATTTTACGTGTGTTTTTTTTACCTGAAAAGCTTTTGCAAAAGAAAATTATAGGTCTAAACGTGGGCATCAATTAAGTATGGGAAAAAACTGATTTTCGTCCATTGAAAAGCATAAAAAAACATGCTTTAATAACAAGCATCAAACTTTACAGTTGTTTTGTTTTAATCTATGTTTTTCATTTCTGTTATAAAACAATAAAATATAAGAAAGATGTCGACAAATTTTATATTTTTGCTGAAAAGAAGTTAATTGGAAGACCGAAAAAAAATTCGATTATGAATAAAAAAATAAGTGTTGAAGAGGCCGTTTCCAAAATTAAAGACGGCATGACCATCATGATTGGTGGTTTTTTGGGCAATGGTTCACCCCATAAAGTGATTGAAGCCATTTCAAAGACAAACATCAAAAACTTAACGGTAATCTGTAATGACACCAGTTTCCCCGACAAGGGCGTTGGGATTTTGATTGCGAACAAACAAGTTAAAAAAGTGATTACTTCTCACATTGGCACCAATCCATCAACGATGGATCAACTTAATGCCAAAGAGATCGAAGTAGAATTTAACCCTCAAGGCACCCTTGTCGAGCGGATTCGCTCAGGTGGAGCAGGTTTGGGTGGCGTACTGACTCCTACGGGCATTGGAACTGTTGTTGCCGAAGGCAAAGACATTATCACCGTAGACGGCAAAGAGTTCTTATTGGAAAAACCTATTTTTGCGGATGTTGCCATCCTTGCAGCCAGTTATGGCGACGAAGAAGGGAATTTAGTATATATGGGTACTTCTCAAAACTTCAACCCTATTATGGCAACAGCCGCTAGCATTGTTATTGCGGAAGTGAATGACATTAGAAAAACAGGTTCCATTCCAAAAGAATGTGTCCATACCCCAAAGATTTTTGTTGATTTTATCGTACAAAATTAAACCCTAAAACAAAATATTATGAACGAAATTCCAAAATTAAATCTCATAAACTCCATGAAGGAGTATGAGCATGCTAAGACTCTCATTCCCGGCGCCGTAGCTGGAATTCGTCGTCCTTATAATTTTGTTGAAGGAGAATATCCCATTTATTTCGACACAGGAAAAGGAGGTAGAGTTACCGACATTGATGGCAATGAATACATCGACTATTTATGTGCATATGGACCGATGATAATCGGAAACCGGGAAACAGAGATTGACGACGCTGTGATTGCTCAAATTCAAGACAAAGGCTTTTGCTTTTCATTAACGCAAAAGTATCAGAACATGTTGGCAAAAAAATTAACCGAAATTATTCCTTGTTCCGAAATGAGCGTTTTTGTTTGTACCGGTTCTGACGCTACTACATTATCTATTCGTATTGCCCGTTCGTATACCAATAAAAAAACAATACTACGTTGCGGTTATCACGGCTGGCACGACTGGTGCGTGGAAGTGAAAGGCGGCATTCCTGAAAAATTATGGGAAGATGTTCATGAATTTGAATACAACAACATCGAAAGCCTCGAAAACAGTCTTAAAGCAAACAAAGGCGATATTGCAGCTGTAATTATTACTCCTTTCGGACACCCACTTGCCATGGAAATGGAAGAACCCAAACCCGGTTATTTAGAAAAAGTAAAAGAACTGGCTCACCAATATGGAGCAGTCCTTATTTTTGACGAAATCCGGACCGGTTTTAGAGTTTCTATGGGCGGAGCTCAAGCTTATTATGGGGTGACCCCAGACTTAGCTGTTTTTGGAAAAGCAATGGCAAACGGATATCCCATTGGAGCTGTTACAGGAAAAGCTGAAATAATGAAAGAATGTGAAAAAAACGTTTTTATTTCTTCTACTTTTTTCCCAAACAGCTTGAGTTACGTAGCTGCTCTTAAAACCATTGAAATATTAGAAAGAGATAATATACTAGGTCAAATTTGGGAAAAAGGAACCTATTTCAATAATAAAATTGCCGAATTAATTGACAAGTATAATGTAGGTGCACATATTTCTGGAATTCCACCCATGATGTTTATCACTTTTGATAAAGACGAGGAAAAACAGTATAAAAACAAACGTACTGATTTTTATACTCAATTAATACGTCGCAAGGTATTCCTTCAGCCATTTCATCATGGCTATATATGTGCACGTCATACCCAAGAAGATTTAGATTACACTCTAAAAGCCATCGAAGAATCACTGCTGTATATTCGTGAAAAATATTATAAATAATTGACTTAAAAATCATTACATCAAGACATTTATTATTGAAAGTCCTTTTGTAATCCTAAAAAAATCAATACTATGGAGAAATTAATTATCACTGCTGCCATTTGTGGTGCAGAAGTTTTAAAAGAACACAATCCCGCCATACCATATACCATCGAAGAGTGCGTTCGGGAAGCTAAATCGGCATACGATGCTGGAGCCAGCCTCATTCACCTACATGTACGTTGGGATGATGGAACCCCCACGCAGGACAAAAGCCGTTTTAAAGCTGTTATGGACGCTATCTGGGCCGAAATCCCAGACGTTATCATTCAACCTTCTACAGGTGGAGCCGTTGGCATGACCGACGATGAACGCTTGCAGCCTACAGAATTAAATCCAGAAATGGCAACTCTTGATTGTGGAACTTTAAATTTTGGTGGAGATGAAGTTTTTATGAATACCGAAAACACCATAAAATATTTTGCAGAAAGAATGAATGAAAGAAATATCAAACCCGAATTGGAGTGCTTTGACAAAAGCATGATTGATATGGCTTTGCGTCTGCACAAAAAAGGTTTTATCAAATCACCTATGCATTTTGACTTTGTAATGGGTATTAATGGAGGCATTGATGGTACTTTGCGTGATTTTATGTTTTTACGCGGTAGCATTCCTTCAGATTCAACATACACCGTAGCTGGCGTTGGACGTTTTGAGTTCCCATTGGCCGTTGCAGCCATTATCGATGGAGGTCACGTGCGTGTAGGATTCGAAGATAACGTTTATCTATCAAAAGGCGTTTTAGCAAAATCAAATGGCGAATTGGTCGAGAAAGTAGTACGAATGGCCAAAGAATTTGGACGCGAAATTGCAAATCCTGCCGAAGCAAGAAAAATACTTGGACTCGCTGCTAAATAAAATGGCTTAATCCATTAGCATTGATATATAGAGTTTTGCAGAAAATATAATCAACAATTTAATAACAATGGTTAATAAAAAAACGATTAGCCATGAACCAAACAGTTATGCAAAAAAAAGGAAACAAATACGGATTACACAGAGTTCTTGAACCTGTAGGTGTTTTGCCACAACCGGCAAAAAGAATTGACAACAACATGGATGAGATTTACGACAATGAAATCTTAATCAATGTGCAAACTTTAAATATTGATTCAGCAAGTTTTACTCAAATTGAGGAACAAGCTGGTGGCGACCATGCTAAGATTGCTGAAATAATGCTAGACATCGTTGCAAAACAAGGGAAACACCGCAATCCTGTAACGGGTTCGGGGGGTATGCTGATGGGAACGGTGGAGAAAATTGGCGATGCCATTAAAGATACCATCGATTTGAAAGTAGGCGATAAAATAGCCACATTGGTTTCTTTATCTCTAACCCCATTGCGTATTGACAAAATCAAAGAAATTCGCTCCGACATCGACCAAGTTGACATTGATGGAAAAGCAATTCTTTTTGAAAGTGGAATTTATGCTAAAATCCCTGCTGATATGCCCGAAGGACTTGTTCTATCGGCTCTTGACGTTGCTGGAGCACCAGCACAAACAGCCAAATTAGTAAAACCTGGTGATACGGTTCTAATTATTGGAGCAGGTGGAAAATCAGGAATGCTTTGCTGCTACGAAGCTCAAAAAAGAGCGGGTGTAACAGGTAAAGTAATCGGATTAACACACAGCGAAAGAAGCACAAAACGACTAGAGGCTCTTGGATTTTGCGACCATGTTCATGCCGTTGATGCAACTCAACCCGTGGAAGTTTTAGCCCTTGTTGAAAAACTTACCAATGGCGAAATGGCTGACGTTTGCATTAATAATGTAAACATTACCGATACCGAAATGACCAGTATTTTATGTACGAAAAATACAGGGGTTGTTTATTTCTTCTCTATGGCCACTTCTTTTACCAAAGCAGCTTTGGGTGCCGAAGGTGTAGGCAGTGACGTAACAATGATTGTAGGCAATGGATATACCAAAGGACACGCTGAAATTACTTTAGATATTCTTCGTGAAAGCGAAAAAATCAGAAACATTTTCACTGAACTATACGCTTAAATCTGTTTTTATAAGTACTATTAAAAAGGCACTTCTGAAAACAGAAGTGCCTTTTTATTTTCAGAGGTGCAAATTATAAATGGATTAAAACCAATATTACGATTTTGCAAGAGGGGAAATATCATTCAATACTTTTTGAACATCCTCTTCGGTTTGTGTCAGTTTTTTATTGCAAAACTGAATTAATTCAGCGGCTCTTTTCACTTTTTCAGAAAGCTCATCCACCGAAATTTCAGCATTTTCGATGTCTTGTACAATTTGTTCTAATTCAGCAGCTGCTTCCGTATATTTCATTTTTGAATCTTCAGTTTTCATCTTTTTTGTTTTTTATAATTTTCTGAACAATACTTCTAATTTCACCCTTATAAACGATGGTTCTCAATTCGTCGTTTATGCTTAGTTGGTCTGCATTTCGAAGCGATTTTCCATTTATTTTGGTGATGGAATATCCTCTTTTTAATACATTAACAGGATCGAGCAATTTTAGTTTTGATTCCACTTGAGAAAGCTCTTCTTTTTTCCTTCTGATAAAAAAAACAGAAGTTTGCTCTAACTTAGCTTGTTGCATTTGGATTTGAGAATAGTGCTTTTGGAACTGATTTTCAGCAAAGTACACAATTTGACCTTGAAATTTATGCATATTAATGCGTTCCAAATTTTGCCTTTGGTGAATGCTTTGTTGAAGTTTAGAAGAGTTTAGTTGCAATAAAAAATAGCTATTGTGAAGCATTTTTGTACTCGAAGCAGAAAATTGACGACTGATATTTTGAACCCAATTTTGTTTAAACCTCAATAAATTTTTAGAGTTCTCGAAAATGCTTTTTATAGAATCTGTAATTTCTTGTTGGGCTGCCAAAAACTTTGACAATAGAAAGTAAGCAACATCGGTGGGTGTTATTTTATTGGCATACGCCACCATTTCAACAACTGTTTCGTTGGTAGAATGTCCAATGCCAGTAATGACCGGAATGGGAAAAGAAGCAATTGCAGAAGCCAGTGAAAAATGGTCGTAGCAACTTAGACCCACGTCCCCTCCACCACCACGAATAATCAAAACAGCATCAAACAAATTTGCATATTTTCGTATTTCATCCAGTTGCAAAAGCATTGAATTCACCGCCTGGTCGCCTTGCAACAATGATGGAAAAAGCTTAAAATGAAATGCAAAACCAAATTCATTGGCATTCATTATCGCATTAAAATCGTGATAACCTTTGCTGGTTTCTACAGATATAATGGCAATGGTTTTGGGTAATTTTGGGAAAGGCAAAGAACGATTTAAATCAAAAAGTTTTGATTCCTTTAATTTTTTGATGGTTTCGTTTTTTTGCTGAGCCATTTTGCCCAGCGTAAACGAAGGTTCAACATTATATATTTGAAGCGACAAGCCATAAACCGGACTGTAGGTAATTCCAGCCATAAAAAGGATAGAAATTCCTTCTTTGAGGGGTTCATTGGTTACTTTCAAAAACTCTTGATTGATTCTGAAAAAATCGTCAGCCCAAATAATAGCTCGCATTTGCGCTTTAACTTTATGGTCACTTTTTTCAACCAAATCAGGATAACAATGTCCACTTTTGGGATAAAAATTAAGTTTGGCGATTTCGGCTTTTATCCAATATCTGCCCTGATATGTCTTTGAAATCGTAGCTTTAAGGCTGGCAGCTAAATCTGACAGCTCGTAAATTTTTCGATTCAAAGACGTATCATCAGACATCATAAGATTTTAATTTGCAATCGTCATTTCGTCAATCAAATGTTTCGCACCCGCTAATTTATCGATGATGAATAAGCAATAACGAATATCAATGGAAATATTTCGACATTGGTCTGGATCGTATTGAACATCGCTCATTGTACCTTCCCAGTTTCGGTCGAAATTAATTCCAATTAAATGACCATCGGCATTTAAGACCGGACTTCCAGAATTACCACCCGTAGTATGATTGGAAGCAATAAAAACAACATGCATCGAACCATCTTTATCGGCGTAAGAACCATAATCTTTGGCTTTCCAAAGCTCTTTTAATTTCGGTTCCACTATATAATCGTAAACATCGGGATTTTCTTTTTCCATAATTCCATCCAAAGTTGTAAAGTAGTGATATCGAACACCATCATAAGGATAATAATCATCCACTTTACCATACGTTACCCTCAAAGTCATATTGGCGTCTG
>JAQUHH010000081.1 GCA_028683685.1 Bacteroidales bacterium | reverse complement strand
ATGGAAAAGACGCTGTTTTTTTGTTGCTTAGGGATATGGTTTCTAATCAAAAAGGTCTGCATTGGCTGGATAACATAAGTATTGTTTTTATTCCTATTTTCAATGTAGACGGGCACGAACGTTTTAGAGCACACAATCGAATTAATCAAAATGGACCCAAAGAGATGGGATGGCGTACCACGGCAAAAAATTATAATCTAAATCGCGATTATCTGAAAGCAGATGCTTCGGAAATGAAAGATTGGGTGCGTTTGTTTAATCGCTGGAATTTTGACTTTCTGGTCGATTGTCATACCACCAATGGTGCTGATTATCAATATCCTTTAACATACAGCTTGGAGATAAGTGGAAATTTGGATAAAGGATTGACTCAATGGATTGAAAAGGGCTATTTGCCGTATGTCGAACAAAAAATGAATGAAGCATCTTTTCCTATTTTTCCGTATGTTAATTTTAGAAATTGGCACGATGTAAGAACTGGATTGCGAAATTATGCTTCTTCACTAAAGTTGATGAATGGCTACGCTGCTGCCAATAATAGAATTTGCTTGCTTATCGAAACACATCAACTAAAATCATATTCAGTTCGTGTTCGAGCCACGTTTGAAATGTTGAAAAACTCACTCGAATATATTCATCTCCACAACAAAGAGTTGCAAATGCTCAATGCTACTGCGGATGCAAACAGTGTGAACTTGCGAATTAATAACTCAAAAATGCCTCTTGATTTTATTTCGGATGGAGATTCTGTGATGGTGGAATTTAAAGGGGTACATTATGATTTAAAAGTCAGTGATTTTACGGGACAAACTTGGTTTTTGTATGATAGTATGCGACCCGTAAGCTATCTGTTGCCATTTTTTAAAAGTTTGATCCCAGATAATTTTATTGAATTACCCGTGGCGTACGTGATTCCAGCAGAATGGAAAGAAATTGTTGAATTATTGAAACTGCATTCCGTTGAATATTTTGAATTGAAAAACAATGTTTCATTGGAGGTTTTAGTCACTGATTTTGAAGAAGTTGTTCTGTCGAGTACCTCTTTTGAAGGTCGCCAAATGGTCCAAAAAATGAACTCAAAAGAGGAGCGCAAAAGAGTTTTAATTCCTTCTGGTTCGTTTGTGGTCCCAACGGCACAAAAAAAAGTGCGAGTATTGGCTCATATGCTCGAAGCCAAATCTGGCGACTCTTATTTGCAATGGGGTTTTTTTAATTCTATTTTTGAGCAAAAAGAGTACACCGAATCTTATGTTATAGAAAAGATGATTCCCGAATTGATAAAAGATGAGAGCATAAAAACGGAATTTGAAGACAAAATGAAAACCGATTCAGAGTTTGCCTCAAATCCACGAGCCATTTATAATTGGTTTTACTCCAAAACACCCTATTGGGATGAGGAAATTAATGTTTATCCAATTCTTAAAATTGATAATTATCAAGATTTTTCTATCTTAGAAAAACAGAAAAATGTCCGAAATTTGTTTTAAAATTTGTTTTTTTCTTATCATTAAAAAGACATTTAGTTAATTTTCGACAGAGGGAAAATCACATTTTGTTGCTTTTTGTGCAACAACCGAACAGCAAAACTGCGAACTCATGAGTGCCTTATTCGTAAAAAATGTTGTACAAATAAAAAGTAATAGCAGTCTGGCTTGTAGATGGAAAGGAAAATGAAGTGATATTAAGCGTGCAAAATTGTTTTTAGTTAATTCTTATTTCTGACTTTCTTTTGAAACATACTTTCTTTTAAAAATAACAAATTAGTTCATCCAGTTAATCGATTCTCTTTTTAGATAAAAAAGTGTATTTTTGCATTAATAATGATTTAAAAACGAGGACAATGGAAACGAAAGAAAAAGATTTTAAAATAGGCATTACACATGGAGATATTAATGGAATTGGCTATGAAATTATTCTGAAAACCTTAATTGACTTAAGAATTAATGAATTGTGTACGCCCATCGTATATGGTTCGTCTAAAGTTGCTTCGTACCACCGAAAATTTTTAAAAATGGGTGATTTTTCATTTAATATTATTCGAAATCCCTCTCAGGCACATTCCAAAAAACCTAATTTGATAAACATTGTAGATTCAGAAATTAAAGTGGATATTGGTGAATCTACTGAAATTGCGAGTGAAATGGCATTGTTGTCGCTCGAAATGGCGACTGCCGATTTAATCGCTGGCAAAATAGATGCCCTCGTTACGGCCCCCATTAATAAATCGAATATGAAGTTGGGTAATTTTCCTTTTCCAGGACATTCAGAATATTTTGCAAAAGCAGCTAAAAGTGACGATTTTTTAATGTTTATGATTAGCCCAGCTCTCCGTGTTGGAGTTGTTACGGGTCATATTCCAATAAGCGAAGTATCTGCAAAACTATCCAAATCCATCATTCTAAAAAAGATTGCTTTAATGCATAAATCTTTGGTTGAGGATTTTGGAATCCGTCGTCCAAAAATTGCTGTTTTAGGATTAAACCCACATGCTGGTGACGATGGAGTATTGGGTCATGAAGATGGTGAAATTATTTTTCCAGTCATCAGAGAGGCATTTGATAAGAACATATTGGCATTTGGTCCTTACCCTGCAGATGGTTTTTTTGGGTCGGCACAAATTCAAAAGTTTGATGCTGTTTTAGCCATGTATCATGATCAAGGCCTTATTCCTTTCAAAATTCTTTCTTATGGCGAGGGCGTGAATTTCACGGCAGCACTCCCTTTTGTTAGAACTTCGCCCGCTCACGGTACGGCCTACGAAATTGCTGGAAAAGATCTTGCCAATCCCGATTCTTTCCGCAAAGCAATGTACGACGCCATTGATATTTGTAGAAACAGACAAATGCACCTAAATCCATAATAAAGCAGAGGGAAAGCTTTAAAACGATTGTTAGAGAGCTTGTTTTAGCATTAATCATGACAAAACTAGAAGATTTATTAAAAACTCGCATCTTGCTTATGGATGGCGGCATGGGAACGATGATTCAATCCTATAATTTATCCGAGGATGAATATCGAGGAAAGAGATTTGCTAATTTTGATTTTTTGCAGAGGGGTAACTATGATATGCTTTCTTTGACTCAATCTGAAATTGTTCAAAACATTCATGAGCAATATCTCGAAGCTGGTGCCGATATTATTAAAACAAATACGTTCAATGCACAGCGTGTTTCTATGTCCAAATATGGAATGGAAAATAGGGTTTATGAATTAAATATGGCGGCTGCTCAATTGGCGGTTCGTGCTGCTCAAAAGTATGCTACCATCCAAAAGCCAAGGTTTGTCGCTGGAAGTATTGGACCCACGCATCGAATGGTTTCCATCTTGCCAGAAAAAAAGATTTTTCAAAATATCGATAAGGATACATTGAAAAGTGCATATATCGAACAAATTTGCGGATTGATGGATGGAGGATGCGATATCCTTTTGGTGGAAACCGTTTTTGATGTTCAAAATGCAAATGCTTGTTTGTCGGCAATGGATGAGGTTTTTAAACATAAAAACAGAACTTTGCCAGTGATGATTTCGGCAAATATTGATGATTCAGGGCGACTTTTATCAGGACAAACCTTGGAGGATTTTTTAATGGCTGTTTCTCATTTTCCATTGTTGTCTGTTGGAATAAATTGCTTTACAGATATTGAGCAGATGATTCCATATGTGAAATTACTTTCCGAAAAAGCTCCTTTTTATATTTCGATTTATCCCAATGCAGGTTTTCCAAACAGTTGTGGTGAATATCAAGAAACTCCTGAAAAGATGGTAGAATCCCTGAAAAAATATATTGAATTGAAATTTGTAAATATTGTAGGAGGTTGTTGTGGAACGACTCCCGAACACATTCATCAAATAGCAAGTTTGGTTGGTCATTATATTCCAAGAAAAATATAAAATGATGGGCTTTATAACTTTTCTGTGGCTTCGCGAGATAATTTACAATAAAAACATGTAAATGACTTTAATATTCATTCAAATTACTCTGGAAAGTGAATTTTTCCCAGATGTTTATTCCCTTTATGAATCCTCTTTCCCCGAAAATGAAAGAAGAACTTTGGCACAACTTGAAACGTGTTTTAAAAATTCAAACTATAGGATGGAAGCCTATTTTGTTTCTGATATTTTTGTTGGTTTTGTTGAATATTGGATTTTTAATTCCTTTATTTATGTTGAGCATATTGCAGTTAGACCTGATTATCAACGAAAATCGATCGGGAAACAAATGATGAAAAATATTATTTCGTTGAATGCTCCAATATTTCTCGAAATAGAATTATTGATTGATGAGATTACTAAACAAAGATATGAGTTTTATAAAAATCTGAATTTTGAAATCGTAAATATTCCATATTATCAACCCTCGTATGGAAAAGGGAAGAAATCTATTGAATTGCATCTTTTGGCTTGCAATTATGATTTGAAAAATGAAATAAATGGAGTTATAAAAACAATTTATACCAATGTTTATCAGGATTTGATATAAATTTCAAAAACGTATCATTAAAGACTAGGGGAGTTTATTTTAGTTTTTTATTCTCTTTTTCTTCTTCATCTGAATAAAATATATTCAGACTTACGATAATGGCAGTGAAGCCCCAAAAAGGAACGGATAATTTATCGGTATCCAGAAAATTATTTAAAAAACCATGGATATAATAAGAAACCAAAGCCATTAAGGAGATTATTGTGAGCAATTTAATGTTTTTATTTTTGGCTTTAAAATAAGTGATGTTTGCATAATAAAGGGTATAAGCAATAATCAGTAAAAAGGTGAGCAGCCCGATGATGCCTGTTTCTGCTAATGGACCAATGTATTCGCTATGAGCATTGCCACCATCTCCAGCATTGGTGCTAATAATGGTTTTGTTTCGAGAATGCTGATATGGAGCGTATACAAATTGGTAGGTTCCGGGTCCCCAGCCTATAATGGGGCGTTCTTGGAATAGTTTAAAAGCTGCATCCCAGCGGTTTAATCGCTCTAAATTGGAAGCATCCGTAGAAATATTTGAAATTGACTGAACGTGTTCTACAAAATCTGTACTCGAATCTTGATTATTTTTACTTAGTTTTTGAAATATTTCATTCTGAAAGACAAAGAATAATCCAATGGCTAAAATAAGAAATGAAAATATCCAATAATATTTAATTCTAAATTTCATGATAAACAATACTCCTATGGCTCCGATAACGCTAATCCATGCGGCACGACTGTATGAAAAAAACAGTCCCGCTATCAATATCAGTGACAATGCTGATAAAAATATTTTTTTGCTTCGGCTGTATCCTTCATTAAAAAGCAAACCGGTCATGGCTATTGCATACATTGCCAATGCTGCTCCGTATGAAGTATGGTCATTATAAAACGGTCGCATTACCAAGTGACTTACCGATTTGTCAAATCCATAATTAGAATGATTGTAAAAGGTATAAAAAATAATAATAATTAAACTGATTGCATATATCCAAATAAAATTTCGGATTTGATTTTTGTTTTTCTTGAAAACCAGAATTGAAAAAAAGTAGAAACTGATAATAAACCACAGTTTTGCTGCTAAAAATTTAAAAGAAACCAATGGGATTTCACTGGTTAATGAGCTTATGAAAAGCCATACTAAATAGATAAAAATAGCAATACTGATAGGATGTTTGGTAATGCGAATGTCATATTCATTGTCTTTGAAAATTCGAAGGCAAAATATGGCTGATAACACAATCATTAATGCTTCGGATGGAAGTGAGATGCCTGCATTTATAATTTTATTGCTAATGTCGACAGATAAAGGAGTTAGAAAAGTAATCAATAGAAGGAGCTTGTCGGATGCGAAAAAAGCAAACAAAGCAATGAATAATATTCCAATTACAGCTGGAAACCAAAAAAACTCCTTCCATAATAGCAAGGAGTTTAATAGAATAAAAACTCCAGCTATTGCATAAACCCACTTTTTTTGAATATTATCTAGCAAGGTTACTCTTTTTCGGTATTATTTTCTGAAAGCAAATCTTTATTAGACAATGTGTCGTAGGCAATAATTGAAATGAGTACAAGCAGTAAACTAGCAAAAGTTGATACGACAACAATTAGCCAACGAACAGGATAGGATTTTTTCTCTGCTTTATACGCTCTGTCAACCAGAAATTTTTGAGGTAAAGAGGTTTCTGCATCCACTTTGGCTTCTTTGTATTTTTCTTGTAAGGAAGCAAGTTGTTTATGTTCACTTAAAAGTTTTTCATTTAATGATAAAAATGCTCCTCCGTATTTTGCTAAATTATCTAATTCTTTTTCAATGACGCCTGCACCTTTCAAATTCCCTTTTGATAAGGCGATGGCATATTGTTCGCCTAAAGTTTCAACTTGAGAATCGTATTCATAAATTCCTAATTTTCGTAATTCGTTTAATGAGTCTTCTTTCCATTGTATTTCTTCGCATAAACTTAAATATTCAACTTCGACAATTTTAAAAGCTTGCAATGCTCTTTCTCTTTGCATCTCATTTTTTACCGTGTCTAATAAATCAGCAATGTCATTGGCTATGTCCGCAGCCATTTGTGGATCTTTGTCCATCACAGTGATTTCAACTGCCATAAACTCTGTTCGTTTATAACTGATGTTGCTGTCAAATTCTTTATGTAGTTTCGTCATTTTGAATTTTCCTTCTGGATCAATATCATAATGTTCTGCTAAATTGTATTTTTCAATGATTCTCTCCTTGATTTTTGTGGAATTTAAAATTTGTAGCATTTGCTCTGCTTCAGATTCTTCTCCAAATTCTAAAACATCTTGTCGACCATATACATTTTGTGCCAAAAGTGCTTTTGAAATCGAATTGGTCGAGGTGGGAAACATGACAACGGTCGATTTATATTTAGGTGTAATAAACCAAGGTGAAGAAAATAGTGCGCTCATGAGAACGGCTACAACTCCAACAATAATGAACACTTTTTTCCAATGCCAAATGAATAAAATAATGTTCGATGAGTTAAAATCAAAGTCTTTTTTCATGTTGTATTTTTATTATTAATCGGATGCAAATGTATAAAAAAAGGCATTCTAATGTACCATTTTTGTTTGCCTTTTATTGCACTTTGCAAAATAACGATGTTTTATTGTCTTTATTTTATTTGGTGCTAAATTTTTTAATATTGCAAAATTAAAATACCCTTTGGGTTCGTTTGATTTTGAGAATTTGTATCATTGGTGTTTTATATATTAACAATGATTGATAGTTCATTTACAAAATCAATTTTTTATGTTTACTGTACATTGTTAATTTCTAATTTTCCCATATAGTCGTAATGGGTCCCATCCATAAGTTTATGAAAGCGAAACCCATTCTTGTTGGCATATTCTTCAATTAAACTTTCATCAATGAAGATCCAAGGAAATTCTTTTCCTCTATATTGAAGGTAGCTCATTTTATACTTAATTTCACCATAGTAGTTGCTATTTAAATCAATATACATGCTACCATCTTCTTCTAAAAAAAGATAACTAATATCGGAAGAGTCAATTAAAACTTGTCCTCCGGGGGCTAGTAGATGCCGTAGCTGATTAAAAAAAGAATCAAGTCTATCAATATTTTGGGCGATGCCTATTCCATTCATGAGAAAAAGAATGGTGTCGTATTTTGTTTCTGCGGATATGGTGAAAAAGTCGTCATTTATTATATTTTGTATGCCTCGTCGTTTCATGACTTCACAAGCCATCGGAGAGAGTTCTAAGGCAGTTACATCCATTTTGTTGTTTTGAAGATACAAAGTGTGGCTTCCCATTCCTGCTCCCACATCCAAAATCTTACCGTGGCAAAGACTCAAAGCTTGTTGCTCTAGTAAAGGCATATCTTCAAAGTTGCGAAATAAGTAAGAGACAGGGAGTTCATCTGTTTCTATGGTATCGCTCCATACTTTAATAATGGCTTTGGAATCAGGGTTTTGCAGAAAATCTATTCCTGCCTGTCCGATGATGTCGTGTTTCGCTTGCATTTGATTGATTTTCATTAATGTATCATTCCGTTTTTTACATTCATCTCAAAAGTATTAATCAATTCAATTCTCAATATTTATAAAAGAGGGGTTTGTTTTTTAAAAATGATAAACAAATATAATCTAAAAAGAATCCATCTCATTGAGATGGATTCTTTTTAGATTGATTAACATTGCAGTTAATTTCATAAATAATGCATCATTTAGCGTTTTTTAAACTAAAAAATAAGCTTAAAAATCGTGATGATTTTATTATTCTTTTTTATTATCTGGCTTTTTAGTGATGGAATTTCTCATGTCCGTATCAGCCTTGATATTTTCAAATTTATAGTAATCCATGATTCCTAAATTGCCTGAATTAAATGCACCTGCAATTGCTTTTGGAATTTCAGCTTCGGCTTCAATTACTTTCGCTCTGGCTTCTTGTGCTTTGGCAACCATTTCTTGTTCAACAGCGACAGCCATTGCACGACGTTCTTCCGCTTTTGCTTGAGCAATATTTTTGTCGGCATTTGCTTGATCCATTTGTAGAAGTGCACCAATGTTTTTACCTACATCAATATCTGCAATATCAATGGAAAGAATCTCAAATGCAGTTCCCGAATCCAAGCCTTTTTGTAAAACTACTTTAGAAATGCTATCTGGATTTTCCAACACTTGTTTGTGTGAATCAGCTGAACCAATGGCAGATACAATACCTTCACCAACGCGGGCAATAATCGTGTCTTCTCCAGCACCCCCCACCAATTGACGAATGTTTGCACGAACGGTGACTCTTGCTTTGGCAATTAACTGAATACCGTCTTTTGCCACAGCTGCTACTGGAGGAGTATTGATAACTTTTGGATTTACCGACATTTGAACGGCTTCAAAAACGTCACGACCCGCTAAATCAATTGCTGTTGCTGACTTAAAAGTTAAATCAATATTGGCTTTGTCTGCCGAAATTAAAGCATTTACTACGCGTTTAATTTGACCGCCAGCCAGAAAATGAGCTTCTAAGTCGTTTCTGTTGAGAGGAATACCCGCTTTTGTTCCGGTAATTAAAGCGTTGACAA
>JAQUHH010000080.1 GCA_028683685.1 Bacteroidales bacterium | reverse complement strand
AAGCAACATGTACGTTTTTGGATGGGAGTCATATTCATTTTTGCCCTATATTTCTTTTATTATTCCGGTTTTTTCTGCTTTTCGATTGGCTAAATTTAATCTTGACACCCGACAAAGTGAATCTTTTTTAGGCTTACCAACTCCTGCAAACGCATTGTTTATAGGATCTTATGTATTCTTGCCCAACTTTTTCAATATTGCACATCATCCCCTGTTTTTAACGGTACTTATTATCGTAATGTCCCTTTTATTGGTTTCCGAATTGCCAATGTTTTCTCTAAAAATAAAATCATTGAAAATAAAAGGAAATGCAAGCCGCTATTTTATCATTGCTTTTGTGATTGGAATGTTCTTTTGTGTCAATCATTTGTGGCTGGGTGCCATTGCAATTAGCATGTATATTGTGCTGAACTTATTGCATCTGTTAAAAAAATCAACGTGAACTTTTGCGATTTCGCAGAAATTCATAAATAAATATCGCCAAAAGAGTAAATACGGTATTTCCAATCGCAATAAAAAACGTTTTAAAAAAATGAGAAAAGGTAAAATGTTCTAAGAAAAAATAGGAAAAATTATAGACAAATACCAAAACTCCTGCATACGTAAAGAACCACTTCCCACCCATACTCATTAAATCAGGAGCATTTTTATTATCATAATCGGATTCATTGGAAGATACTAATCTGATTATACTGGGGCGAAGAAAACCAAGCAAAAGGGCGGATGCCGCATGAATTCCCATAATATTTCCCGTCAGCAAATCTACAAAATAACCCATTAAAAATGAAATTATTACCAATGGTGTATGTTTAATTTTAAAAGGCAATGTTAGAATAAAAACAATATAAAGAAAAGGATTCATAAACCCAAACAAGTCAATGTTGTTTAAGATAAAAATCTGAAACAAAGCCAACAAAACAAAACGTATTATATATTTTATGTAATCCGTCATTTCTTATATTTTGAGGTTAAGCTATCAATTTCTGATTTAAAATTATTCTTCACGATATACACTTCACTAATTCGGTTAAAATCGGTAAAAAACTGGACTTTTAAATCATAGAAATTATCATTAACATTGGGTTTCACCCCTTGAATTGTTCCCACTTGCACATTTTCGGGAAATACAGTAGAATAACCGCTGGTAACTATAGTATCCCCAATTTTAATTTCCAAATGATACGGAATATCTAATAATTTTCCATAGCGATAATCTTTTCCATCCCAAATTACAGTGCCAATATACCCATTTCGCAGCACTTTTGCACTGATTCGAGCATCGCTATGCAACAAAGACAGAACAGATGAAAAATTATCGCTGACATCTTTTACGATTCCAACAATACCTTGCGGTGACAATACTGCTTGATCGGGCTGAATATCCTGATTGCGTCCTTTATTTATCAACAAATAATTGTTCTGCTTGCCAGTACTATTACTAATAACTTTAGCCGTTTTATAGCTAAACTGTTTACGATATAAAGTATCGTTGGTCATAAAAACAGAATCACTCGTAATAATAAATGATGCAGGATCTCTGTTTAGAAGCAAAGCATTATGAAGGGCCAAAAATTCGTTTTTCGATTTTAAATGAAAGTATCCACTCACATTATCCCATTTTTGCAAAACAGAACCCGAAAATTGATTGGCACTAGTAACCATTGCACGACGTTGGAAATTAGAATCTTGCACAATTAAAACAATGGAAAATGCATACAGTAAAAGAAAAACAATCACTGTTAAGTATTTCCATAAAAAGGCAATAAGATTCTGCATAATTTTTTAATCGGATGACAAAAATAGTGTTTTTTTAGAGACAAATTAGAATTTCCGTTTCAGTAGGTCAAGAATTTGAACGGCATTGGTCGCTGCACCTTTTCGTACATTGTCAGCCACAATCCACATATTCAAACTACGGGGCTGTGAAAAGTCACGGCGAATGCGACCCACAAAAACTTCATCCTTGTTTTTTGCAAACAAAGGCATGGGATATTCAAAGCGTTCGGCATTATTTAAAACAAGCAAACCTTCCGATTTTTCCAAAATTTCTATAATATCTTTTAAATCAAAATCATTTTCAAATTCAATGTTTACCGCTTCAGAATGTCCACCAGCAACGGGAACTCGAACAACCGTAGACGTCACTTTGATACTTGAATCGCCCAATATTTTTCGAGTTTCATCCAATAATTTGTACTCTTCAGTTGTATATCCATCTGCTAAAAAGTCGCCACCATGGGGAATCACATTCATATCTATGGGATAATGATACGCCATCTCACCCGGAGTTCCATTGCGTTCATTTTCAAGTTGACGAATGGCTTTTACACCCGTACCCGTAACCGATTGATACGTAGAAATGACCAAGCGTTTAATTTGATATTTAGCATGCAAAGGAGCCAAAGCCATCACCAATTGAATGGTTGAACAATTGGGATTTGCAATAATGTGCGAACGACCATCAATGTGATTTGAATTCACTTCAGGAACAATTAAGGGAACATTCTCTTTCATCCGCCATGCCGAGGAATTATCAATTACCCAACATCCGTTTTCGGCAAACTTTGGAGCCCACTCCAAAGAGACCCTTGCTCCTGCAGAAAACAATGCAAAATCAGGCTTTTGCAAAACCGCTTGCGCCAAAGAAACAATGGTTAACTCACGACCAGCAAAAGAAATTTTTCGCCCTAAACTACGTTCAGAAGCCACTGCAATAATTTCACAATCGGAATATCCCCGTTCTTGCAAAACCTGCAACATCACCGAACCAACCATTCCACTTACCCCTACTACTGCTATTTTCATAATACATTTTTTTAACGTAGCAAAATTAGTAAAATAAATTCAAGTTTGAATGTTTTTACAGAAGTGACTAGTGATTGAGTAAATGGTGACTGGGTGACTTGGGTGACTGATGCCGAATTGTAGAAATCTTCGATTTTGTGACAATTCGTGTCCCGCAAGCGAGGATTTGAAAACATCCTCGAAAAATTACAAAAATCATAGATTTTTTATTTTTCGGGAGTGCCTAAGTCCTGACGGCAGATAAAAGTAAATAAATCTTAAATCAACATGGAACAACACAATCTTCCTCTTTTCGCAATTTTTGCCTCAAATCAGTTCGACTTCGCTCACTGCATCGCCTAAAGGATGAATTGCGAAAAGTCTGATTTTCAGATGTTTACTCCCTTAATGGCAGGGGTAATAAACGACTGAAAATACAAATAAATCTTAATTCATCGACCGAACACTCATCCTGAATCCGTAGGATTCAAATATTTATAGAAAACAAAACACAATAACCAAGATGCGACCCTCGTATGTTTGCAGAAAATTATTTAATACAAAAAATTAATTCTATAAATATGTAATCCCTTCGGGATTAAAAAGCTGCCATTAAGCTACTTTCGGGTAAAGAAAATGAAGCAAAAACAAATTGATTATTTCTAATTAAAAACACTTCGATGACTTAACCCCCTTTAAATCGAATAAATTGTAAAAAACATGTTGCACCGAAATGATATACCTTTTCTCAAACTTATTTTTAAAAAATCATTTCGAGTATAAACAAAACAGATAGGCAAGCCATAAATTTATTTCAAGCTATGCTTTCCGTTTACCATGTTTTTTTTTTGGGGGGGGGGAATTGGATGCTGCGTAACACTTGAAGCCCTATTTATTATGGATAAGTTTTCTATTTCTTTTTGTTCAGTTTCTTTTTTTCTATTGCAGGTGGTAAAAAGTTGTCGGAGGAAATTACCTTTTTTCCTGTTCTGCTTTCAAGTTCGTTTCTTGCATTTCTTGCTACCATTCCACCTTTCTTTCCTGCAACGGCATTTTGTTTAACACCTTTTGCTTTCTCTGCTTCTGCAATTTGTCGGGTTGAAAGTTCGGCTAATGCTGTATATATGAGTTCAGCCTCGCTCATATGGTCACGCAGGTTTTGAATTTTTAGTCCCTTTAAATCTTTGTGCTTCTTTACTGTCAATCCTGTCCATTCCTGATGAATGATGTTTGTGAGAAATGCAAATTCGTCTGATTTTTCCACTCCGCTTTCTTTCCAATAGTCGGTCCGTTTGTTTCGGGTTTCTTGCCCCGACATTCGTTGCTGTATCCACTTTTCGCTTCTACCGAGTTTTTGCCAATTTTCTCTTGCTCTGTCAAGGCTTTGTTCAGGGTCGGCAATTTCTTGCATACGTTCATACCCTACTTTTGCCAACCATTGTTTAAATGGCTCTGCTTTTGGGGACGGAATTGATTGAATAATGCGAAGTAGGGTTTGTGTATCGGCTACGTCTGTTTCACGCATTTTTCCATCTTCGGCTTCCATTTTCAACTGTCCCAAATTTTGGGACACTTCACTTCCTTCTGCTTGTAACTTGGTTTTTAAGGCACTCCAATATTTTCTCGGACGTGGACTTTCTGTCAAAATTTCAATTACGTCTATAACGGAAAAATACCATTTTTACTGTTTCTCGTCCCAATGGGTGCGAACTTTCTTTTGCTCAAATATTTTTATGGCGTTTTCATTGCTCATATCCTAATCAAAATATTATTTGTAATTGACTACAAAGATAACAAAAATGACAGTTATCTTTAACTTATAAGGTCATTATTCTTCTTGTAAATCCTTCTTGAAAAGTGTAGGTTCTGCATAGTCTTTTTGAAATTCTTTGAGAATGTTTTTTTGACCTCATCGTACTCTTTTTCTGAGATAATAAGTTGGATGTCGTAATTAGCATGTGCTCATTTTTTTACTGATTTTTCCATAATAATAATATATATATAAAATTACTTATGTATTTTGTATTGAAAATTATTTTGATTTCAACCGGAACTTGATGTAAAGTCATTGCGAGTGAAGCGAAGCAATCTTGTAATTAAGCGATAAAAAAATCTCCACCGTGTAAACACAGGGAGACTTGTTTTGATCTAGTAAACTAGTTCTTAACTATCTTTTGATTAGTTGTTTTCCCATCAGCGGTTATGCTGATGATGTAGATTCCTTCAGTAAGACTACTGATATCCAATACTTTCGTATTAGTATTGACCAAGAGTACTTGACCAAGTAAATCGTAGATCTTTACTTCGAACTCAGAATAAGAAATCTGAATTTTGATCTCGTCAGTCGCTGGATTTGGCGAAAGAGAGAAATTAAATTCTTCTTCTGCTATTGCATCGGGTATCGCTATATAGTAGTTGCTGATTACCCAACCTGGTGTTGTCTTGTTCAAAGACAAACAATCGTGTTGGAAACCAACAAAATACTTTGAAATGTTGGGGTTTACTATGATTGGGCTGTGGTTGAGGCAGCCAGCTCCAGAACAAGCAGGTACGGTGTCTATTACTGTGACGGTGCCGTCCAAGAATCGTGCAAAGACGAAGTAATATGGCGGAGCAAAGCTTCCCATATAATTTTGCCATTGTAGTTCGTTGGTAAGCGTGGTTAACCAAATCGAGCGGTTGATAGTGCCTATTGGTCCTTCACCACAGTCATTAGTTCCTGTGATGTAGTACTCGTTGAAGTCCGCTTGAGGAGTAGATCCCCAGTGGATATAGTTGCCGTCTGTATAAGGGACAGTTTCTATAACTTCGAAGATACCCATCTGATTTTTTACCCAGATATTGATGTCGTCGATATCTGCTGAAGGCAGGACAAACCAATTGATTGAGTTTCTGTTGGTTAGTGTGTCGTAGGAAACATCGCACATTTCGATTCTTGGTTGGAGGGTGGTAGTGATGTTGATGGTATCACGACTTTCGCATCCATTGAGATCGCGTACATATACATGATATGTACCGGTAGTGTCTATATTGATAGTTTGGTCATAACTATCTGTGGACCAGTAAATTGCATTGATATTTATTACTCCCGTTTCTAAAACAACAGTATTACCATAGCAAATCGTTTGATCTGGGCCGAGGTTGGCCGAATTAGGGTTTGCTGTGATGTTTACGGAGGCGTTTGTTGTCCCGCAGACATTGGTAATTTCTACTGAGTAGGTACCTATGGTCGAGACCGTTCGGTATCTATTTGTGGAATTATCATCCCATAGATATGTCGATCCAGACTCTGCGTTTTGCGCATCTATAGTAAGATCGAATTGGCAAAACGTAGTGTCGTTGTCCATAGTCGTCGGGGTGTAGGGAGGAGAGGTGAGAATGTAGACATAAAAAGTAAACATTCCGGTTTCTGTGGATGAAAAATACCATTTCCCCATTTGTGTTGTTGTGATAATTACGGAGTCACTGTCCCAATAATATGTTCCGGTTACGTCATAATTAAAATACATGTTTGTTATAGCGGCTGTTTTTTTATGAACAATAATACTGTCCACATTGCAATAATAATGCCATGATTCTTGTTGAGTAACGTTATCCAAATATATATGCTCATGGGTGGCATACGCTGTGGATATCCAGCTGGTGAGTGTGATAAAGATCACTGCGAAAAAAATGTTTTTTGTTTTCATGATTTT
The DNA here is from genome assembly GCA_028683685.1 of Bacteroidales bacterium. Taxonomy (GTDB): domain Bacteria; phylum Bacteroidota; class Bacteroidia; order Bacteroidales; family WCHB1-69; genus JAQUGA01. Next base: position 2,565 of record JAQUHH010000080.1, on the reverse strand, counting down.
TTGTTTGTTTTTAAGATTGTTTTTTTTGTTTTTTTACTTGCTTTGTTTATACTGATTTGGTGGAAAAAGTCAATTGAAAGTACTCCCCCGCAGAAGTGCGGGGTCGCGACGAAAAATTGTCGAAAGGTTGATGAAAAGGTAACTCATCTGATGACTTCGAGTCATCTGATGAGTTTCGTATGATTGTTTATCGATAATTAAATATTTTTTGGTCATGACCAAAAATAAATCGAAAAACAAGTTTAAAAAATAAAAATAAAATATTTTATTCATTTTTTTTATCCTTTAAATAAGTGTCAATTACATCGCTTATCCAAGTGTAAAAGAGGTGGGCTTTTTCGGGTGATAAATTGTTTCGAGGAATTCGGAGTTCAATTGCGTTTGGTTTAAGTTTATAATCGACTTTAATTGTTTGTATAAATTCTTTTTGTGTTACCAAGTTTAATACTGTTTGACGTGATAATCCTTCGTCAATTATCCGTTTATAAAGCGTATATTGTGCATTACATTTACCGTTTTCGTCAACTTTTCCTGCTCGTCGTATAGCTCTTAACATTCGTATATCGTTAATGGTTTGGTGAGTTATTAAATCGTCAATAATACGCTTGTCTAGTTTCATAACACCAATAATATCAGCCACATAAGTATCACTTTTGGCAATTGCTTTGCTAAGTTCACGTTGATCTTTAAATAATCCGTTATCTAATATTTTTTTAAAAGCAATCGCATACTCCACAGGGCTTAGTTTTCGATTTTGCAAATTGCCTATGATACTAAAGGATTGTGCTTCTTTATCCGTACATTCCTTTACTATTGCTTCAATGTTTTTTTTGCCAAGCATTTTATATGCAGCAACACGGCGATGCCCATCAATTAGTTGAAATCTTCCGGCTTCTTTACGTAACACAACAGGATGCAACAAACCCGATTTTTCGATTGAGTTTTTGAGTTCATCTATCTGCCAAGTTATATTACCACTGCTATTTTCCAAATCAAAAAGCGATACCAAACGACCCTGCCAAGGCGATTCAACAATTAAATCTAATGGTATTAACTGAATTGGGGTTGAGTTTGTTTCAAAATCTTTCATTACAATATTAAGTATTAATAATGCAAACTTACTATTTTTTGAATAAAAAATCATTGTTGTTCGATATTAATTAATATTTAGCACAAACAATTAAACATTCTTCCTCTTTTCGCAATTTTTGCCTCAAATCAGTTCGACTTCGCTCACTGCATCGCCTAAAGGATGAATTGCGAAAAGTCTGATTTTCAGGCGTTTACTCCCTTTAGGCGAAGCAGTGAGCCTGTCGAACTGGCAGGGGTAATAAACGACTGAAAATCAAAATAAATTTGAATTCAACGTGCTAAAACATATCCTTCCTCTTTTCGCAATTTTTACCTTCACGTTCTTTGAAATTACAATTTTGTGTAATTTTGTCCGTTATTAATCCAATCTACTATTACGAACCATAATGGAAAATATCTCCACGGATAAGAATCGAAAAATCAACATAAAACTTATACTAAAAATCACACTTTGGGTTTTAGCAAGTCTTATTTTTATCATTTTATCATTGTTTACTACGGCTTATTTTATGGAGGATAAAATTGCAGCATATGCAATTGATAAATTGAATGAGGAGATGAATACTTCCATCACATACAAGGAATTATCTTTTAGTTTTATAAATCGATTTCCAGATGCCAGTCTCGAATTTAAAGATGTTGTTATCTTAGAAGTAGTTCCTTCCGACAAAAAAGAATCTCTGTTGGAAACCAAAAAAATTCTAATCCGTTTTGATTTATGGGACATTATCTCAGGAAATTATACGGTTCGGAAAATTGAAATTCAGGATGGATTTTTAAAATTAAAACATTTTGCAGATAATACGGATAACTATCAGATTTTCAAAAATGACACCACACAATCAGAGAAAGGATTTTATTACAAACTAAATAAAATAATTATAAAAAATATTGATTTTGATTTGTTGGGATTCAAAAATCAGGAGCATTATTCGCTAAAAATTGAAGAAGGGGAAGCCAAAGGAACTTTTGGCAATGAAAAATACACCTTGAAAGTAAATGCAAATATGTTTGTTCGGAAAATCATGTATGATAGTTCTGTTTTTGTAGCCGACAAACCGGCAAATGCCAATTTGGTTTTTTCTGTTCAAAATACAAATTCATATCATATTAAAAAAGGATTATTGCAATTAAATCAATTAGAATACCTCATCGATGGCGATATTAACTATTTCGACACTTTAAAAAATTTCACTTTCAACATTCAAGGAAATAATTTAAAACTTCATGATTTCATCAAGGAACTGCCCGAAAGATATCAGCAACAATTGGATGGAATCACCACCGATGGGGATTTCAATTTTGAAGTTAGCATACTTGGCGATTTTGGAAATGACTCTCCCTTGGACATTAATCTAAAAGCGAGTATGCAAAATGGAAACATCAGCAAAAAAGAGAGCGACTTGGATTTATCACAACTAAACTTTAATTTGTTCTACACCAATGGAAATTCGATGTCGCTGGAAAACAGCA
>JAQUHH010000079.1 GCA_028683685.1 Bacteroidales bacterium | reverse complement strand
CCAAATAACCAAATCGCATGGAGTTTCATTGGCTTTTAATCACACCATTCTGGAATTGAAACATAATTTTCAATTTTCATCTCTAATGGTTTTACGCCCTTTTAATCACACCATTCTGGAATTGAAACAGTATTGGAAACCCTCTTTTTTGTCAAGTATCCAGCTTTTAATCACACCATTCTGGAATTGAAACAAAAAACTCTTTTGCTTCTTCCACAAACGGCATCACTTTTAATCACACCATTCTGGAATTGAAACTACAAAGTGTGTAATTTAGTTGATTATATAATTGTGCTTTTAATCACACCATTCTGGAATTGAAACTTGATATTCTCTTTCACAATCTTTGCATTTCCCTTTGCTTTTAATCACACCATTCTGGAATTGAAACTTGATGACGATGATTTTGCATCCGTTGTTTGTCACTTTTAATCACACCATTCTGGAATTGAAACATTAAAAAAAGAGGACCTAAAAATGATTTTTGGTTTTATTTTAATCACACCATTCTGGAATTGAAACAAAACTGGCTCTTGGGTATAATTGCAATGCTACCACTTTTAATCACACCATTCTGGAATTGAAACTTTGTTCAAAAAACCATGAATTCAAATCATTTGCTTCTTTTAATCACACCATTCTGGAATTGAAACAAATTAGATCAGGAAAATGGAGGATTCCTTTATGGCTTTTAATCACACCATTCTGGAATTGAAACTGTAGATATTATCAGATTGATGTAAAAATCCCAGGCTTTTAATCACACCATTCTGGAATTGAAACTTACGATTTATTAAGTGAGTTTATCGACAAAATGAAACTTTTAATCACACCATTCTGGAATTGAAACATGTGTTATGTTTTTAGCGATAAACAAGTGGTTTTCTTTTAATCACACCATTCTGGAATTGAAACTATATGCCGGCAAAGTTAACGCCATTAACGCGACCAACTTTTAATCACACCATTCTGGAATTGAAACTCAATACACCACTATCTTTCCCGCCTGAAAACGATCTTTTAATCACACCATTCTGGAATTGAAACAACGCTTGAAAAATCGCTTCTTTTTGCGTATCAGTCACTTTTAATCACACCATTCTGGAATTGAAACTGCCAATCCTAGCTCACGAAAATTTTATACAGATGCTTTTAATCAAACCATTTTGGAATTGAAACAAACGTACACTAGAGATGTGGAAAGAAGACAGTAACTTTTAATCACACCATTCTGGAATTGAATGCTAAGTAAATTTTGGCACAAATCAATTTTACATCACACAAAAAAATGCGATTGCGAAAGTGGTCGCATTTTTTAGTGGACTATAAGGAGAATTAAAAGGAAGAAATAATGATTTCACGATAAAAATATTTTACATTTGTAAAAGAAATAGCTTCAAGGTGAAAACAATGATAGTTTACCAAAACCACTAAATCGCAAAGTGTTTTATCAAATTACCGAATCTGCAAATCATTAAATTTATCTCTCGAAAAGAAAGAAAAAACAGAATCGCAAAAAACAAAATATGAAATTTCAATCAAAGGAAATAAACATTGGCCAATTAAAAATGGGAGGAATAAACCCCATTCGCATACAATCGATGACCAATACCAACACTCTTGATATTACGGGCACCGTTGAACAAAGCATCCGACTCATTGAAGCAGGTTGCGAACTGGTACGCATTACAACTCCAGGAATGGCAGAAGTGGAAGCACTGAAAAAAATTCAGGAAAAGATTCGCGCTCTCGGCTACCAAACTCCTTTGGCAGCGGATGTACATTTTAATCCTAAAGTGGCAGAAGAAGCAGCCTCTTTTATCGAGAAAGTACGCATTAATCCAGGAAACTACGTTGATAAAAAACAATCTAAAAAGAAATCATACACCGATTTGGAATATCAGGAAGAATTAAATCGCATTGCTGAACGTATTTTTCCACTCATTGAAATTTGCAAAAAACACAATACTGCGGTTAGAATTGGTGTTAACCATGGCTCTTTGTCAGACAGAATTATCAATCGTTATGGAAATACGGCACATGGAATGGCGATGTCGGCTATTGAATTTGCTCGGATTTTTCAAGAACAAAACTTTACAAACTTAGTCATGTCACTGAAGTCCAGCGACGTAAAAACCATGATTTATTCTACCCGTCAATTTGTTGAGATGATGATGCAAGAAAACATGGCATATCCACTGCATTTGGGTGTTACCGAAGCTGGAGCTGGCGAAGATGGCAGAATAAAATCAGCCGTAGGCATTGGTACTTTGCTTATGAATGGAATTGGGAACACCGTTCGCGTGTCGCTAACCGAAGCCCCCGAAAAGGAAATTCCAGTGGCAATAAGTATTGTGGAAACAGTGCAACAAATTTTGCAAGATGAAAACTGCAAAGCCCTAGCTTTCTCAAGTAGAAATCATTACGCCCGCCGAAAAACGATAGCCATAGGTAAATATGGAGGAGAAAACCCTGTTTCTATCCTCACTCCCACTCCTCAAAACGACTGTGATGGTCTTTTTGAAGCTGAAAGCAGTGATTTTTCGGAAAACGATTCAAAAAACAGAACAGTTGCATATTGTAATTTGACTAGAAATGGGAACTTAATTCCACTTCTAACTTTTGCAAAAAATGAGCAAAACAAAAATCCATTAATCCTTGAAAAAACATTCAATGAAAAGACTTTGGAAAATTATACTTTTCATGCCTCCATCCTGTTTGGAAATCTTCTTATCGAAGGCATTTGCGACGGTTTAAAGATAAACCATTTTGCTTTTAATCAAACTATTAGCGACGAATTAGCGAGCAATATTCTTCAAGCATGCGGAATTCGACACACCAAAGCCGAAATTATTTCATGTCCTTCATGTGGCAGAACACAATATAATATAGAACATTTATTGGAGGAGGTAAAACAAGCCATATCTCACATTAAGGGTTTAAAAATTGGCGTAATGGGCTGTGTTGTAAATGGTCCAGGCGAAATGGCAGATGCCGATTACGGCCTGGTTGGAGCTGGAAAAGACAAAGTTTGGTTATTTAAAGGTCAAAATGTGATCGAAAAAAACATTGAAAGCAAAGAAGCGGTTTATAAATTAATAGAATTGCTAAAAAAAGAAAATCGATGGATTGAAAAATAGCATGAAAACTTGTTTGTTTTTGCTGAACAATTCAAAATTAAGAATATGTGGCGACAGACAGAGTTTTAACATTATTATTTTTAAATCGATTGTTATATTTTCCTAAAAGAACATTTTTTTCTTATAAATGACGTATCTTTGAGACGTAAAAACAATTTATCATGTTTGAAATCAATACAAACAAAGCAAAAATCTTCCGAAATATCAAAGACCGCGATGCCTTTGCATAAATTATTATTTCCTAAATCTATATTTTAGGAATCTTCTAAAAATTCATTTTTTACTTTTCATTCGTGTTTTTTTTCAAAAAAACGCGAAATGTAATTTTTAGAAAACATTTACAATTCAAAAATAACAAAAATTAATCATTCTGAATCAGAGAGAAAATAAAACTACTCGTTGATTCACATAAAAGATAAAATTATGGAAATTCCATTTGCTGAATCCTATAAAATTAAAATGGTTGAGCCTATTTATAGAAGCTCCCGCGAAGAACGTCAACAATGGATAAAAGAGGCAAAATACAATTTGTTCAATTTAAAAAGCAAACAGGTATTTATTGACCTATTAACCGACTCTGGCACAGGCGCTATGAGCGACCGTCAATGGGCAGAAATGATGCTGGGAGACGAAAGTTATGCAGGAGCTACTTCCTACGATAAAATGAAATGTGCCATCAAAAACATCCTTGGGTTTGAATATTTTATGCCTACTCATCAAGGACGTGCAGCTGAAAATGTTTTATTTTCTGTTTTAATAAAAAATGGCGATTACATTCCTGGAAACTCTCATTTTGACACAACCAAAGGGCACATTGAGCATCGCAAAGCCCATGCTATCGACTGTACTATTGACGAAGCAAGCGAAACTGAATTATACCATCCTTTTAAGGGGAATGTAGATCCCGTAAAATTGGAAAAAGTAATGGCTGAACACCATGAAAAAGTTCCTTTTATCATTGTTACCGTAACCAACAATACGGCTGGTGGACAACCTGTTTCCATGGAATGTCTTCGTCAGGTTCGCAAAATTGCTGACAAATACAAAAAACCAGTTGTTTTTGATTCAGCTCGTTTTGCTGAAAATGCATATTTTATTAAAATCCGCGAGAAAGGCTACGAAAATAAAACCATCAAAGAAATCGTAAAAGAGATGTTCTCATACGCCGATATGATGACCATGAGTGCAAAGAAAGATGCGATTGTTAACATGGGCGGTTTTATTGCCATGAACAGCGAAGAAATCTGGCGTCAAACGTCGGTTTTCAACATTATGTTTGAAGGATATATTACTTATGGTGGAATGTCGGGACGCGATATGAATGCCTTGGCTGTAGGTTTGGACGAAGGAACCGAATTTGACTATTTAGAAACACGCATTAAACAAGTTGAATATCTAGGAAATAAACTCACAGAATACGGAATTCCATTCCAAAGTCCTGCGGGCGGTCATGCTATTTTTGTTGATGCCAACAAAGTGTTGCCAAATGTTCCGAAAGAAGAATTTAGAGCACAAACCCTGGGCATTGAATTGTATATTGAAGCAGGAATCCGTGGTGTTGAAATTGGTGCGCTCCTAGCCGATCGTGATCCAGTTACCCGCGAAAATCGCTATCCAAAATTGGAATTACTTCGTTTGGCAATTCCTCGTAGAGTATACACCGACAATCATATGGACGTAATTGCCGCTGGTTTGAAAAACGTTTTCGACCGCAGAGATTCCATCACACGGGGCTTAAACATTACACGTGAAGCTCCCATTATGAGACATTTCACAGTTGAATTTGAACATTTATAAGATTTATTTCTGAAAAATAAATTCTAAAAAAATAACGGTCTTGTAGTTTTATTTAATAAATTGCAAGACCGTTTTAAAAAACATCAATTCATGACAGAAACATTAAAAACTGGAAGATACAACCGAATGTATGAACAATTGCAAGAATTGTTTATAAAAACCGATTCTCAAGAAGCACAGATGGCAACGGCTATTGCCTTGCTTCACAACAAAATGGATTATTTCTTTTGGACTGGATTTTACTTTTTAAGAGATGGTGAATTGACCATTGGCAATTATCAAGGCTCATTGGCATGTTTGGTTCTAAAAAAAGATACGGGTGTTTGTTGGGCAGCCATAAACCAAAAAAAGACACTTATTGTAGACGATGTTGAACAATTTGATGGACATATCGCCTGCGATGGTCGCTCGGAAAGCGAAATTGTGGTTCCTATTAAAAACAAATCCGGAGAAATAATTGGCGTTTTAGACATTGACAGTCGCACCAAAAAGTCTTTTTCAAATGCCGATGCTGTGGGTTTGGAAAAAATTATCAATTTGATTTTTTCAGTTTAGACAGTACGCTTTTCTGTTAATGTATCTTAAGCCTTTGCTGACTTTTGTCAAAACTGCTATTTTTGTATTTATAAAAAAATTTCTATGAAACGAATTTTCTTTGCTCTAATTGTAATTAGCTTATTTGCAACAGCTTGTCAAAATAAGGAAAAACTATTTAAAGAACATTACCAAAAAGGTCTAATCGCACTAGATGCCTCCAATCTTAATCTTGCTTTAGAACATTTTGATGAATGCATTGTGCTAAAACCCCATCACCCTGAATCACATTTTTATCGAGGTGCCGTACTTTTTAGCAAACGCGATTATGAGGCAGCCATTGAGAGCTATACCAAAGCCATTGATATAAACCCCAATTATGCTGATGCATACCACAATAGAGGACTGGCGTACAATGTATTAAATCGTTTGGACGAAAAATGTGAAGATTTTTTTAGAGCATATGAATTGGGAAAAACCAATTTAGAAATCAGACTAAAAGAGTGTCAGTAAAAGTGAAACGGTCAAGGTTTTTTTTTAAAATAAAAAGAGAGCTAAAAAAATCATTTTTATAGTGCCGACTGCTGTTGCTGTAAACAAAAAAAATCGTAAGTTTGTATTCATTTTACAAAATAGATTTCGACACATATGGGTACCTATCAGATTGATATTGAAAAAGAACGGCATGAAATATTAAAACGTTATCGAAAATTGATGACGCTTTTAAGAAACAAAGCTACCCCCGAACAAAAACGCCAAATCAGAAAAGCCTTTAATCTAGCCGTGAGCGGTCATAAAGACATGCGTCGCAAGACGGGGGAACCTTTTGTTTACCATCCCATTGAAGTAGCTCGAATAGTGGCCGCAGATATTGGTTTAGGAACAACATCTGTCATTTGTGCCCTACTTCACGATTTAGAAGAAGACACGGAGTATAGCTTGCAAGACATGGAGAATCTTTTTGGCTCTAAAGTTGCCAAAATCATCGATGGTCTAACCAAAATTGAAGGGGTCATGGATTTGCAAACACATTCGATGCAAGCCGAAAATTTCAAAAAAATCCTCCTTACCTTGTCGGATGACATTCGGGTAATACTCATAAAATTGGCAGACCGCCTGCATAACATGCGAACCCTTGAAGCAATGCCGCAAGAAAAACAACTTAAAATCGCTTCTGAAACATCCTTTCTATACGCTCCCTTGGCTCACCGACTGGGCTTGTATGCCATCAAAAGTGAATTAGAAGACCTTGCGATGAAGTATATTGAGCCAGATATCTATGAAAATATCGCCAGCTTAATCAAAAACACAAAAGACGAGCGCGAACGCTTTATCAATAATTTCACCCTGCCAATAAAAAAAATCTTAAAAGACGACAACATTGAATTTGAAATAGTGAGTCGAATTAAGTCGATATATTCCATTTGGCAAAAAATGAAAAGCAAAGGTGTTCCATTTGAAGAGGTTTTTGACATCTCTGCCATTCGAATCATTATCGACACTCCTGCTGAAAAAGAAAAAGCCGAATGTTGGAAAGTGTATACCATTGTCACTTCGCTATACCGTCCTAATCCAGATCGTTTGCGAGACTGGATATCGATACCTAAGGCAAACGGATATGAATCATTGCACACAACAGTGATGAGCCATACAGGAAAATGGGTGGAGATTCAAATACGCTCGCGAAGAATGAACGAAATTGCAGAAAAAGGATACGCTGCTCACTGGAAATACAAACACGAAAACGAAACCGAAACCAACTACGAAGCAGGTTTGGTCGAATGGTTGTCGAAAATTCGTGAAATTCTAAAAAACAAAGACAGTAATGCTCTGGATTTTGTAAGCAATATTAAACTCAATCTTTTCTCTGAAGAAATATTTGTATTTACACCTAAAGGAGATATGAAATCTTTGCCGGCAGGCGCTACCATTCTTGATTTTGCATATAATATTCACAGCGACTTAGGAAATACCTGCATCGGTGGCAAAGTGAACTATAACTTAGCCCCCATGAGCCAAGTTTTAAGCAGTGGCGAACAAGTGGAAATCATCACTTCGAAAATACAAAAACCGAAGCCCGAATGGCTAAATATGGTTATGACATCTCGAGCTCGAGAAAAAATAAAAGATGCGCTTCGGCTGGATCGTAAAATTCAAGTCGAAGAAGGAAAAGTTCGTTTTGCGAAAATTCTAAATGACATTCATCAGACCTACTCCGAGGATTTAGCGGTGCAAACGGCTCGAAAAATTGGATGTCGATCCATCAATGATTTTTTATTCCGACTCAACAACGATGAAATTAGTATTAGTGAACTAAAAAAAGTTCTGGATAATAAACAAGGGAAACCCAGTTTTATAGATTACATCACGCTTCGCCCTTTTATAAAACGCTCTTCGAGTAAATCCATCGACGAGGTTTTAACCACACAATTGAAAAACAATCCTGAATCTTTGGTTCTGGACGAAGATATCGATCAAATCAAATATAATATTTCAAAATGTTGCAACCCTATTCATGGCGACCAAGTTGTTGGTTTTATCACCGATAAAAACAACATTCAAATTCATCGCACCAATTGTGATGTAGCCATTGGAATGATGTCGCAATATGGAAATCGGATTGTAAAAGCAAAATGGAGAAATCAAGAAGGCGTATCCATCCTTACCGGACTAAAAATAAAAGGATTAGACCGAAAAGGATTGATTAAAGAAATTATTGATATTATTTCTGGACAATTAAGTTTAAATATGCGTTCTATGAATTTTGAAAGTAGTGAAGGCGTATTTGATGGACTTGTCATGGTTTACGTTCAAACATTAGACAGTTTAAATGACTTAATCTCAAAACTTAAAAAGATTAAAGGCATCGATAAAGTTAACAGAATAAACTCATACAAAGCATAATAGATTTTTTTAACAAAATTAATCTTATTTAAACCAATGATAAATTAAAAAAATATTGTAAATTTAAGCCGACAATCAATCTATAATTAGCAATGAACGAATTTGAAAATATTAATTTTGAAGAAGTAAAGAAGTATTTCACACAATATCTCGAAGTCAACGGACACCGTAAGACTCCTGAAAGATTTATGATTTTGAAAGAAATCTTTTCAACAGAAGAGCATTTCGACATAGAATCTTTATATATTCGCATGAAAAACAATAAATACATGGTTTCTAGAGCGACTCTTTATAATTCAATTGAACTATTTTTAGAAAGTGGCTTAGTGAAAAAACACATGTTTGACAAAAACTACGCACAGTATGAAAAATCATTTAATTTCAAACAACATGATCATATAATCTGTACGGATACCAATGAAATTTTTGAATTTTGTGATCCACGCATTCAACTTATCAAAGATTCCATTGAAAAAGAGTTTAATGTCGATATTACACACCATTCACTCACTTTTTACGGAAAAATGAAAGCGAATAACGAAGGATAAATCAAATATTATTACTCATGAAAGTAGATGTTTTACTAGGACTGCAATGGGGAGATGAAGGCAAAGGCAAAATAGTTGATGTTTTAACACCCAACTATGATATTGTTGCCCGTTTTCAAGGAGGTCCTAATGCTGGTCAC
>JAQUHH010000078.1 GCA_028683685.1 Bacteroidales bacterium | reverse complement strand
TCGAAATTTATCTGATTATACTTTTCCACATCCACAAAATCAAAACCCGTTAAGAGAGAGCCTTTTTTATCGCTTATAGCCCATAAACCGTCTTTTTTTACCCAATAATATTCTACATTATAATAATAATCATCATTATTAATATCTAAAAAATAAATATCGTCGTATTTAAATGGAATAATCGTTTGTCCGTCTGTATTAATAACACCACACTTGCCCTTTTCAAAAACAATCATCTCTTTTTTGAAGTAACAAGCCATAAAATCCCGATTAAAAGTGTAGTTCAGGGAGTTGGTCACATCAAATACATCATTACACGCAAAGAATCTATGATCATCCATGTTTTGCACAATAAATACTTTCCGATCATTGCTTAGCCAAATGCCTTTGTATGCTTTGGACATTTTTTCGGTTTTAAATTCAAAAGCAAATACGGAATCGTTTTTTGTGCAAATGGCAAAATTCGTATAAACGTCAATTTTGTCATATATCGGAGGTAAAATCTGTTCACCTTTCAACAACGAAACCAGTCCAACCTTATCTTCATTATAGCTATATGCAAAATAATGAGAATAATCTTTATTGGTTATTATTTGGTAATCGTACACTCTGTGTTCATCATTAAATTTTTCATCAATAATTGTGACCAGATTTCGTTTAAAACTATACAGTACCTTGCCTTCGGCATTCAGGATGCCTGTCGTATTGTTTCTTTTAAATATAAAATACCTAAATTCGTCAGGAGTATTTTCATTTGTCGAAAGGAAGTCCACATCATAATAAAAACAAGGCACTACAATATTGCCAGTTGTATCAATAATCCCATATCCATCAGTTTTGCAATATGTCGAATTTGTTGATGGTCCTAAACGTAACACAGCTGTAAGTTCAACTTTTAACATTCCGTTTAAAAACCCATTTGGCCCATTCCCTTTTGACCAATAATTATACTCAATATTGAAATTGTTCGCATCAAGCATTTTTGCAGTAAATGATTTAATTTTACCAGAATCGTCTCTGTAAGTATTTATAGATATTTTTTTAGTCTTTAATTGTACCGCGTAAACAGTATCCCTAAAGTCCTGGCATAAATCATTAGATTGTGAAATTATTACATTTGTGAATAGGACTACCAGTCCCAAGGTTAAAAATATTTTCTTCATATCACTTTTTCTCCTGTTTTTTTGAAAAAATCATTAACATGCTTTTCCGATTCCTGTTTTGCAAGTTCAATCATCGGCTGTATTTTACTCATATCAAAATCATACACTCCAACTCCAAAATCATATAGGGGAATAATGTGATTATGATCGGTAATATCTCGTATTTGTCCTCGCTCTGTGCCATAACTGTAGCCTTCCATTGCAGTGGATAGGATGCTTTTTCCATGCCAAAATATTGTATTACGTCTAATATTAGATTTTGCCATCTAGTTAAGTGTTTATTAATGTTATCTGCTAATTTGATAGCGTGATTTTTTACAACCCCAAGGTCTTCTTTTCACATATTCGAGAGTTAGCATATTGATAAAACCCAAAGTTTCATGGTCTGAACCTCGGCAAATTTCAATATATTTACAGCAACAATTATAATCATCTTCATTTGGATAATTAAGTGTAATTTTCTCACCCCCGTAATGTGTTCCCCTAAATATTTCTCTCTTATCTGGATAGGAAAGAAATTGATATTCACCAATAAATCTGCCACTTTTCCTATTTCCTTTTGATATTGAGATTATCGTTGGTAATTTATATTTAACATAAAATTTATCAGCAAATGTTGCACACCAGTCTTCTTCATCACTATTAAAAATAATAGTGGAACCATTTTTTGTATTTACAAAGAGTGCAACTCTATTGACATTATTATCGCTACCATTAAGACCACTTATTATTATCATTGAGTCTATTGATTTGGTTATTGAATTATAAACACAATAATCATTTATCCAATATCTGTAATTTTTATCTAAAAAAACATCTTTCCCTTGTTCATCTTTTAATTGATGATAAGAGGAATCAATAGCACTATATAGTATCAATGGTTTTCCCAGCTTATTGATCATAAAAAGATCATTATCTAAATACGAAACCTCTTCGTTTTTATAAATGTAAGGAAAAAGTGTTTTGAAGGAATCCTTGGCAGATCGATTGTTCACAGAAAGATAATTGACATATCCATCTTTAACCACTTTAAATAGTGTGTAATATTTTATTTCAAGTTCAACCCCAGTTTTATAAGAACCAGTGAAACCGCTCCCTTTTTTATTGTAATGAAATTCGTCATAAATTGCTGGAATTATACAATATTCAGAAAATGATTTTCCATTCAGATATGTTTCCGTGGTTAAATAAAGATACCCACACTTATCATCTTTATATAAATATCTGCGATCAATTTTATCATACTCCATCTCCGAGATAAACACTTTTGAAATGTTTATCCGATAATCGGAAAACATACGTAAATTGTCTGTTGCTTTACTGGTTGAATTATAGGTGATAAATCCCCACATTACAAATTGGTTTAAAACAATATAATCATCTTCATATTGAAAAATGGTATCAAATTTTGGCTCAATAATTATTGGCAATGTATCCGATGGGAAAAGAACAATTCCGTATTTGTGATCCTTTTTGGTAATTACAAATTTATTACCCCCCTCTTCATCCTTTTCCTGTTTAGTGATGTAAACCGAATCATATTTTAATTCAGTTACAATTCTTCCATTCGTGTCGGTTACACCATATTTTCCCCCTTGGCTATATATTTTTTGGGCATGAGATCCTGTTAAAAAAAATAGCAGGGCTATTATCAAACTGCTTTTTAATTTCATGACATTATTGTTTTTTTGTTTCAAAATAGCTTCTTATATGTACTTCCGCTTTGTCTTGCGATAATTTTGCCATCGGTTCAACCTTTTTAAGGTCAAAATCAAATGTGCCCACACCATAGCCGTATAATGGGATAATGTGATCGTTGTCGTTAACTGTTCTGACTTGTGCCCTTTCTGCACCGAAGCTGTAACCTTCTATTGCGATATTAAAGATCTTCTTTTCCCTAAGTCAAATGGTTTCTTTGTTGTTGCGATATGTCTCTGCCATCTGTTTTCTGAAAATTGCTATTCATACATCTTATCGCTAAACTTATTCTCTTGATCATCTTCACATCCTTTGGGCCTCTTTTTCGAAAATTCATAAGTTTTGTAATTAATGTAACCCAATACCCGTTTTTTTCTCTTACTTCTCTCATCATCATTTGTGTATTTTACTATTTGAAAATAGTGACAGCAACAGTCTATCTTTCCAATTTTAGGCCTTATCACTTCAATATTTTCAATGTAATTTTGATATGAGGTAGTATATACAATTCTTTTTTCCGGATAGGCAAATAAAGAAAAAGCTCGCATTGATATGCCATTGTCCATATATGAAGTGTCTCGTACTATGAATGCGGTAAATGGACGCATTGGGTCATAATAAAAATCTGGTACTGTTTCATTTTCTTTCTTTTTATATCGATAACCCAATACTTGGTAAAATATATTGCCATGTGAGTTATTGTAAGAACAATCACCAATTGTATCAATAAAAACCAGGCTGTTTTGATTGTTACTAATATTTGCGAAGATTATAATGAATTCTTTTTTGTCTTTCCTTACACCGACTAAAGAGTAAACTGAATTTGAAATATCGTTTCCTAAGTCTCTTGAAAAATCGTAATATTTTTCCAGCACTATGGCTTTGCCTTGTTCGTCAGTTATAATCTTATATGTTGAATCAACTACGTTGTACAATTGCAAAGGTTTACCTATCTGGTTTATAATAAAAATTCCGCTGGATGGATAAAATATTTCATCATCTTTATAGGTATTCATCGGGAGTAGAGTGTGTTGTGGTCTGTCCGCTACCGACTCGTTTACAGATAGATAATTTACGAATCCATCTTTCATTACTTTTATCACAAAATATCTCACTTTATGAAGAGACTTATCGTCCTCTTCTTCAAATTTTTCATATTTAATATAACCTTCATAAGCAACCAAGTCATTTTTATTATAAATTTGAATACTATCGTAAATAGCAGGAATAATAGAATAGCTGTATAAGGCATTACAATTTATATACTTATAGCCACCATGAAAAACTAAGCCTTGTTGATTGCCTTTATACAGTAATTGCTCTTCTAAATAATATAATAAATCGCCACTCGCTCTATCATAATTATAAATACTATCATATTTGGCTTCTGATACATATACATTTTTCACTCTATCTCGTTCTGGATAGCAATGAGATTCATCTTCAAAAATTCCATTCTTTTTTTCTTTATATACGATAAAACCATACTTGTTGCCTTGTTTGGTTAGAATATAATTATCATGTTCTTTTTTGATAATTGTGTCGAATTTTGGTTCTATAATCATTGGTAAGGTGTCGGATGGGAAAATAATCACACCATATTTTTTCTGTAATTTAGATACTAAAAATACATTTCCACCACGTACATTATCAAATTCTGGAACAAAAACCGAATCATACTTTAATCCTGTAAATATATTCCCATCATTATACATTGCGCCATATTTGCCATTTTGATTATACGGTTTTTGGGCTTGCATATGGTTTGCTGCAATAAGAGCAATAAAAATCATGGATAGTGCTATTTTTTTCATATCACTTTTCCCCCTCAACTTTAAAAAAGTTATTTACATGTTCTTCAGATTTGTGTTTTGCAAGTTCAATCATAGGACGAACTTTACTCATGTCAAAATCGTAAACGCCAACTCCAAAATCATATGGGGGAATTATGTGATTATGATCGGGAATGTCTCGTATTTGTCCTCGCTCTGTGCCATAAATGTAGCCTTCCATTGCAGTGGCCAGGATGCTTTTTTTTGCAGCCCAAGGTGGCATTTTTTCGCTTATAATCATCTCAATCATTTGTTACTCCTTATACATCTCTCCACTTAACTTATTCTCTTGATCATCTTCGCATCCTTTGGGTCTCTTTTTCGAAAATTCATAAGTTTTGTAATTTATATATCCCAATATCTCTTTTTTTTCTTCATTATATCTGTTATGGGTTTTTATATACTTTACAATTTGGAAATAGGGGCAACAACACTCCATTTTTTCAGGCTTAGGATTATTTACAACAATGTATTCATCTTCCGATTTATAAGTTTTATTGTAAACAACTTTCTTATCGGGGAAAGATATAAGAGAATAATCTCTCATCAATATTCCATCAACTTTATAGGATGAAATTTTTGAAATAAATGCAGTAAAAGGTGTTGATTGAATAATTTGGTTGTCCGCTCCATAGTAAGAATCATTCCATCCAATAACTTGATTATATTTATATTTGAATATGGATGTGAAATTAACATCATAATCAGGTCTATCTGTATCAATAAAAATTAGGCTGTTTTCTTTTTTATTTACGTTAGTAAAAATCGTGATAAATTTTTTTCCATCTGGACTCTCTCCATAAAACAAACAAACTGAATCTACCTCTTCTCTTTCATCTCCTGAAAAACGAAAATACTTGTCAAGTATTAACGCTTTACCTTGTTCATCAGTTATTATTTTATAGGTAGAATCAATTACATTGTACAATTGCAAAGGTTTGCCTGGTTGGTTTATGACAAACAACCCGTCCTCCACATAAAAAAGTTCTTCATCTTTATAAATATAAGGGAAAAGTATCTTATTTGAGAAGTTGTCTCCCATGGACAGATAATTAAATTTTCCATTTTTCACAATTTTTGCCAACACATAATCACTACCCTTTGGTGATAATTCATAACTACCCACCCAAACATTTTCTTTGTATTGATAAATAATCGTATCATATTCACATGGAATAATATTGTCAGATGAATATATTAATCCATATTTACCATTTTTCTTTAAATACCTGGTGTCATGAGGATTATATAAATCATCGTACTCAATTTTCGTAATTATAACCTTACGATATGATGTAGCAACAGAATTAGTTGTAAAAAAACCACTACTATGTGAAGCAATACTAGTTAACACGAACCCCCATTTATCACCTTTTTTCAACAATAAGTAACCGTAATCTCTATGTATAATCGTATCAAACATTGGTTCTATAATAGAAGCAATTGTATCAACAGGAGTTAAAACCATACCATATTTGTGATTTTTAACAATAATAATATACTGATTATCTAATCCTTGATGACCACTAAACTTTGTTTTATATGCACTATCATATACTATACGAGCAATGACCTTGTTTTTTTCATCAATAATTCCATATTTGCCATCTTGTTGTATGATTTGCTGGGCTTTAGATTCAACAGAAAGTATTATCAAAAGGATCCCTATACTAATTATATATTTCATAACACCACAATATTTAGTTTTCAAAATATTCTTTCACATGTTTTGCTGCTTTTTCTTGAGCCATTTTTGCCATCGGATTCACCTTTTTCATGTCGAAATCAAAAGTTCCCACTCCATAACTATATAAAGGAATAATATGCTCATTATCTTTTATTCCTCTAACTTGTGCTCTTTCCGCCCCAAAACTGTAACCTTCCATTGCAATGGATAATATACTTTTTTTGTGTAACCAAATTGTGCTCTTATTCTTTTTGTAAGCTTTCACCATTTGTTCCATAAGTTTTAAAATGGCGTTTCTGTCAAGGGCTTTTTGAGTTATATCGCTATCTTTTAAATAATTTTCATAAAGATCCAATCTAACCGAAGTTATCAGCTTTTCATACTCGGCATTTACGTTTGGATTAGAAGATTGACTATACAAATCATCATCAATTAGTTTTTCTAAATTTATAATTTGAATAAAACTGTTTGAATGTTTTTCATTTAACGAACTTATTAAGTCTGCAGGAAAACTATTGTCTAATTTTATTGCAAGTAATCCATCCAGGTTTTTTAAAACACAATCCCTAAAATAATTATACGGTATATTATTATAATATCCACCATCAATTAACAGTCCTTTAAATTGTGCATTGTAATAAAATCGTAATATATTATTATTTATTTCATAATATTCACCATTTAACTCAACTGAATTTGTTTTTCCTGACTCCGGTACTCTTTTATCTTTCACCTTTCTATTCTCATCATATTTATCGCCAATAACCAATTTCATTAATGTAGGAAGAAATGTATGTAAATCAATCCCATTATTAGTATCTACAAAAATACCATCCAAAAACAGTTCTTGATGCAACAATTTTTTAACCAAAAACTCATAAAAATTATAAGCATCGATGTTTTCTGATAAATCAACCTTATCCCCGTAAAAATCAACCGTATTAATATCATTAATATTTTTACCAAATTTATTGGATACTTTATATCCCTCATCTTTAATCCTGCTTCCAATAATTACATTTGATGTATTTAAGATGGGTTTAATGGGGGGAATATTCATAGATGCTGCCACAGCTTCTAAAACCCGAAAATGAGGTGTGTAAATATCCGAAAAATAAAGTGGCTTGCCTGCCGAATAATTTGAAACTCCTACAGCAAATTCAATCTTAGTAATCTCCCAAAACTCTTGAAATGACATATCCTGCATGTGCTTGAAAATTTCATCCGTTTCTTTGCCAAAATCAATATTTTTCTTAAATGTTTTTGACCGGTTTTGAATCTTAAAATCCTTAAAGCAATTCGAATTTTCCTTAAACAATTTATCAATATCTTTACCCTTAAATTTGTTTGATGAATAATACTTCAGCATTTCTTTTTGGAAATAGGTATCACGTGTGGTCGCATAAAGCAATAAATCGTAAAAAAATTCCCTCACCTGAAAACCAGAGAAAACACCGTTATCGGCAAATAATGTGATTACAGATTCCTCTTTCAGCGTCATTCCAAATTTTTTGCTCATTTTAGAAAAAACCAACATCGACAACATTGAATAAAAAACTTGTGAAGCAGCATACTTGGACGCCTGAGTGGCCACATTTGCAGTATTATCGCCAATTTTAGTTTTTTGGGTGATGTATTTCTGAATATCGGATGTAAAATTACTGACTACCTTGAATGAAGAAAAGAACTTTAACAGCTGATTGATATTGGAAATCAAACCATCACCCACAACTTTAATTATCATATTAAAAATAAATTTTCTTTCTACTTTTAATAAGCCGTCTTGTTTGATCTCGGTTTTGTCTTTATTCAAATCATAGGCAAAAGATTCAGCACTTGCTCCAAGAACATCTCCCTTATCCTTACCCACTTTCAATGAAGAATCGTTGCCAATCATTCGGTATTTACCCGGGTCAATTTCGGAAAGAAAGTTTTTGAACTCAAATTTAAGCACTTCTTCTATCTCTTCATAATTCAAGCCAAGTGTAATTGCAAATGTGGTTATAGCACCTGCAGATGAACCAGAAACCCCCTTAATAATAGGCACATATTCTCCATTATCATCCTTTACCAAATAATCCATTATACCATGCTTTCTTCCAGAAATAACTGCTTTTTGATAAACACCAGTCGTGTCCTTTTCCACCAATTCTTTTAGTTGGTTTTCCAATTCTTTTACCGCACCAAGGTAGGCGGTGCCTTTTGCACCGCCTCCTTCCATCACTATATATTTTAGTTCTTCTATCTTTACTTTTGCCATCTTGTTTCAATTATTCAGGTTCAACAATTTGAGTATTATCTGTAATGATCGCCGGTGAATATTGTTTTGGGATTATCACATCTGATGTAGGCGCCGTTGCATCCTCAGGATAACCTCTAAGTTTAACCCCATCCGAAACACCATATTCCAAAATTACTAAACTTGTTGGAATATTGAACACCCCCAAATCTTTTACGTTTATTGGATCGGCTACCGGCGTGCCTGTTTCGTCTTCAGTAAAAGTGGCTACGGCATTGTCTTTCATCTCCTCGATAATCGATTGCAAGTGTTCTGGCACCACCTCGTAGTTGGCTATCGAGTTATTGTACAGGAAGTTCAAGGCCGAAATTTCTTTAAGGTTGTCTCTGTGTACCGGCACCCGGATGGTCGAAAATGAGGCTTGCAAAAACGATTCAAAATGAGGATCGCTGTCGGTTAATTCCAAAAGATTTGACCAATTGTTTTTATCAGAGTAATAATACG
>JAQUHH010000077.1 GCA_028683685.1 Bacteroidales bacterium | reverse complement strand
CTAAATTTTTTTAAGTCTATTTTTGGCAAGTTATAAATCATATACAATTCCTGCTGAAAATCCCCAAGAGCGACTTTTAAATGAATTGCCAATAAGTACAGTGCCAAATCGGAAACGTGAGTCGAAATGCAATGCTGTTTTTTGAGTAAGTTTATATTCCAGTCCAAAACCACTTAAAAATCCGCTGTCAATGCCATCAGTAAGATATTTATTAGGACCGTTTACTTCTGTGCTTACATTTATTTGGTTACCACTTTGTTCGTCAATTATCACTTTTTTGTAGATGCCTTTTTCGTTGGTAAAAAGTGGAAATGAGAGATGAAATCCACTGTAAAAATTGAGTTTAATATGATGAATATCGAAGACAAGATTGGGGCAAATGCTTAAACTTATATAGTTTAATGAAATGTCACCTGTAAAAAATTCGCTGACTGCTTTGGGAGAATATGCTTTTTTGTATGCTATTTTGGAACTGAGGTTTTCAAAATTAAGTTCTATAAAAGGAATGAAGTTTTTTGAAAGTGGTACATAAAGGCTTCCTCCAATTAGAAATCCAATTTTTGGTGTTGACGACAAACCTGCCTCTGGTGATTTGTTGTAATATATCATGGAAGTGCTGTTGACACCAGTTTTAAATCCCAATCGGAGATGATCGTTAATGTATTCATCTTCTTGGGCTGATAATGTCAGTGTTAATAGTAAAGCAAAGAAAAATGAAGGAATTTTATTCATAAATAAAAGGTCTGTTTGTTTTGGATTGTACGTAATTATTGATAAAAAAGATACTGTCATTGATGTTTTTGTATGCTTCTGCTTTTTCTTTGATAATTAAAAGCTGGTCAATATAGATTTTTCGTTCAATCCCTTCTCCTCCTTTTACCACTAAAGAATATTTTGATTGTGAACACTTTTTTATAAAATCAATTTTTACCAAAGTCCAGCCATTGAACGATAAAACGCTTTTGTGTGGATAAACAGCATTATCCCAATATGTAATTTGTGAGATGGTATCATAACGATTGATAAATGCTATTAAATTTAAGGAAGCAAAATCAAAATAATTTCCTTCATTATTTATCCAAAAACGAACCGAAATAACGGAGTCGGATACGGGTAAATTAGGGTCAAATTCATACAAAATGTGATATATTTTGCAGGGACCAGAATAGGATGCTTTTCCAACAAAAGATTTGCTTTTATCACCATCTTCAAAGTTGTTTTCATAAATTATTGAAAGGCTGTCTTTGATCAACCAATGGTTTTTATTTTGATATTTTGATGGGTTTTGAGGAAAAGTTTTGGGTTTGAATTTGAAAAATTCTTCTGGAGAAATTTTGTAAAAAGCAAAATGTTCTGTACTATCAATAAAACTAGCTTTTTCTATAATTCTGGTTTCAGTTTTTGAAAGCTCATCATACGTTTTAACGATCAAAAAGTCTCTTTTATAATCAGTTATGCTTTTTCCTAATTCTTTGTAAACATCTTCTGATTCTATCATACGAACGAATTTTTTAGACAATGAAAGGGACGATCTTCCTGAAAAATTTGTCAGAAGTGGTAAATCTAATAATTTTGAAGTAATAAGGCTGTTGTCTTGCGTATTTATATTTCTAAAAATATCAAATAGTTCAGTCCCGACATAAAAATAGGGTATGGGAATAATTGCTTGAAAATTAGAAGATTTGATTTTTTCAATACTACTTACAAATTCATCAGAATAGGATTTTTCCAAAAACAAATTCTCGTATTTTGTAATGGATTTTGAATGTGATTGATGAATGCTGTGTGCTTCGTAGATGTATGATAAAGGAATAACAAGCATGAAAAGAGTAAAAAGATAGGAGATTGTTTTCTTTTTTGAAAAGGTCTCTTTTAAATAAGACAAACTGCTTATCAGAAAAATAGTGGAGCCAAAATAAAAAATCCAAGCCAATCTGCCGATGGCTCTAAATTCGCGAAAAAGTGGTATTTTTTGATAAAAATTTGACCAACTTCCGTAAAATGGAAATCCAAACGAAATGATTAAAAACAGAAGGGATGAAATTAGCAAACCCACTAAAAAAATGTAGCTAGGAATGTTTTTGCTAGTTTTATATGTTTTGTATAGAAATAAAACAATAATGGGTAGCAAAAATAGGGTCGTTAATAATCCAACATACGACATGGCTTCCCATTTAGAAGATGTGAGTTCGGGACTTAAATTAAACAGAGTGTAAAACCATTGATTTTGAGGAATAAAAACGGTAAACCAACTCGCTTTAAAATCGTGAAATCCTGCCGGAAAAACATTTTTATCACTTGCTGAATCCGTGATAAATGTAAAGAGTTTATATAAAATAGCCGGTGAAAAAGTAGCCCCTATAATTTGAAAAAGATGCTTTTTTTGCAAATAATTTTTATTGCTTATTAGCCAAAAAGCCAAAATTGGAACGGCTGAAGAGAACGCCATCATTCCAATATATGGATGAATAAACATGGATAAAAACCCATGTGTAAAAATCCAGAAAGCGTAGCATTTTTTTTTATTGCTAATTATGTATTTTAATGAAAGATAGAAACTTAATGGAATAATATGGCTAAATGCAAGGGCATAATGTCCGCCCATCCGGGATAGTTGAGGTTGCAATAGCGTAATAGAAATGGCAGACAAAAGAGCAAAAAAAGTTTGAACATTTAGCAGTTTAAGTATTTTATAGATAAACAAACTGCAAAAAATCATTGATAAAAACAACAGGCTGTGAAGTATTCCGGGTACGTAATTGTACGTTTCGGGAAAGATTTTTTGAATGGGTTTGAGCAAGGTTACTAAAAGTGGAATTCCGTCCGTATTGAAAAAATATTCACCGAAAGGATAATTATAATAACTAAAATTGATAAGTTCGTCCGACTGAAGCTGCATTATAATCGTATAGTAGTTTTTCAATCCGTCCCCACTATTGCTCATAATAAAATGATTGGGGGCCAATATTATCGCATGATAATAGAAAAACAGAATGCCCGACATAAGGACAAATAGCAGTATTTCAAATTTATATTTAAAAAACACTTTCATCTGCTGCCGTATTTTTCTTTTAATAATTGAACTACTTTTTTATCCACCGGAAAACTCAAATTTTCTTCTTTCAGATCGTCTATTTTAACAAATCGAAAGCATTGTGGACCATCCACATTTTGTGTAAAATCAAAAGGCGTTGTTACTATTTTCAAACGAAGTTTTTCTTTAGGTTTGATGAGGTAATAGATGCTAATAAGCTGTTTTTTAGTGTCTAATAACATTGAATTGAGAAAAAAATCAGTAGTATATAAATGTTCAATTATTTCAATTTCTTGATTCATTTCTTCGATGCATTCTCGTTTCAAACATTCAATAGTAGATTCACCATATTTTAAACCACCGCCAGGAAATTTTGTCATATTCATATTTAAACGATGTTCATCGGTCAATAAAACTTCATTTTCGGAATTTATTAAAATCCCATAAACTCGAATATTAAATCGTTCTATTTCCATTATTGTTTTGTTGCTTTTAAAACTTCTCTTTTGCCTTTAGGACCGGGAAGTTTTTCAATTTTAAAATTTAGGTTTTTGAGTGTCCTTTTGAGTTGTCCATTGGTTGAGTATGTGACGAAAATACCATCTTTGACAATGCCCTTGGCTATTTTTTCAATCATTTCCGCAGTCCACATTTCGGCTTGTTTGGAAGCCCCAAAAGCATCGTAATAAACCACATGAAATTCTGGATTCAAAACTGGCATCTCCTCTAGTTTTATTTCTCTTTTGAGGATTTTTATTTTTGGAAAGAGTTCATGTTCAATATTCCATGGCGAATTGTGTAGTTTTTCAAATATCTCTTTTGCCAAAGGATGAAGAATGCGTTCGGGATAGTTAAGTTTTTCAACTTCAGAATTTGTGATGGGATAGGCTTCAATGCTTTCGTAGCGTAGATGAATATTGTTTTTGAGTGCTTCTAATATGGTGAGCAAAGCATTTAATCCAGTACCAAAACCAAGTTCAAATACATGAATATGAGTATGAAAAGTTTGAAGTGAATTTTCAAAACCATTTTTCAGATATACAAGCATCGACTCGTCAATGGCACCATGAATGGAGTGATAGCTGTCGCCAAAGCGATGATTAAAAAGGGTTGAAGAACCATCTTCACTCAAAAGGAGATCATTATTCAGTAATTGCGGAGTATCTGCCATGAATGTTTAGTATTTCATTGGGGGAAACAAACTGTTCTATTATTTGGTAGGTTTCAGCGTTGATTATATATAAATTGTATGAGTTATGCATAAATATATTTTCGCCATAACTGTCGTAAAAAATATTTTTAATATTCGATTGATTTATCACTTTTGTCAATTTATTTTGAACTGATGCGTCATACAGGTAGATAGCATCTTGGCAGGCCACAAAAAACTCACTTCTTTGTTTGGATGTTGCCATTGTGATAGGGGTTTCGGTTGTTTTTAGCAAAGTAAAAACATTGTTTATAAAATTATAACTGTAAATTTTACCGGCATTATTTACATTGGCAAAAATAATTAAGCGGTCGTTGTAATAATCCCATGAAATAATGTCTTGAATAATGATGTGGTCGGTTGCAGGGGACGAACCCGAATAATATTGGATGAGTCGGCGAGTGCCACCGAGCACATCTTCTGTTTCGGCAAAAAGGCGGTTTTGAGTATATAAAATATTTTTGGCAAGTCTTTCTCCTGGTAGCCCGTATGAGTTTACTAAGCCTCCTGCAAAATCATAACACTTTATGGTTGAATTTCGTTGGCCCGAAAAAACCCGATTGTCGCTAATGTGCAATGAGTTAAAAAACGGATGAAGTCCAGAAATGGAGTTTGGAATCGAGCAAGCCAATGAACCATCTTCAGTATTAAGGATGGACAAATCTCCTGTGTTTTTCCCAGAAATAATTAGACTTTGGTATTCGATGCTCATGCCCGAGGCCAAATAATCGCCTTGAAGTGTTGCTACGTTTATGTTGTCTCCATTTTCGTTGATGGATGTTATTCCAGTTTGTTGTTCGGATATTTTAGTAATCAAAAAGACTTCTGTCAGTTTCCATTTTATACCATTGATGGCAATGGGTAGAAAAACAGATCGGCTATTTTTTTCATTTCGAGCCATAATATGAAGAAAGTAATTTCCAGAACTTAGTTTGCTAATATTCAGTATTATCTCCTCATAATAATTAATTTCTTTTGCATTGTAATCGGTTTTATACTGCGCGGTTCTTGAAGTTTTGTCTTCGTTTAACAGTTCAGCACTTACGAATGTTATAGGAACTTCATCCGTGATTTTGGCACGAATAAAAACAGTATCACCGTATTGAAAAACCTGATTCCTGCTGGGTGTTTCAAATATTATTTCGGGAGCCTTGTCATATTCGTCAACACATGAATTAAAAAAGACCAATAAAAATGAAATAATAAATAGAAAATGGATGTGTTTTTTCATAATGTTGCATTATCTTTGATTTTTCAAAAGTACAAATTATGAGATATCAAAACTTTAAAAACATTTTATTTTTAGATATTGAAACGGTACCTCAATATCCTGATTTTGAACAACTGGAGGAGCGTCTTTCAAAATTATGGGAGAAAAAAGCCCTGCGTATTCGTGAAACCGAGGATGAGGACATTCAAAAAACGTATCAAAAAGCAGGGATTTATGCGGAGTTTGGCAAAATAGTTTGCATTTGTACCGGCTATTTCCACGAAGATAATTTTCGAATAAAAGCTTTTTCTGGACACGATGAGAAACTATTGTTAGCAGAGTTTGCTCTGATGTTGGAAACATTTCAAAAACGCCCAGGATCACAATTGTGTGCACACAATGGCAAAGAATTTGATTTTCCATATTTGTGTCGTCGAATGCTTATCAATGGGATTTCAATTCCTTTTATCCTTGACAGCAGTGGGAAAAAACCATGGGAAACATCTTTTATAGATACGATGGACATGTGGCGATTTGGAGATTATAAAAATTATACTTCCTTGGATTTGCTTACGGCTATTTTTGGCATCGATTCGCCAAAAGATGCCATTGATGGAAGCATGGTAGGAGATTATTATTGGAATAAAAAAGATTTAGAAGCCATTGTTACCTATTGTAAAAAAGACGTTTTGGCTATCGCTCAGCTTTATTTAAAACTCAAAGGAAGAGATCAAATGCCAAAAGAAAAAGTGGTTTTTATTTAACTGGACTTCTAAAAATCAATTAATGATAGTGAGGGATTTTGACGAATGGATTTAAAAATGGATAGAAAAAAATGTGAGTCCAAAATTTTTTACCAACGAAGAACAAAATACACTTCTAAATAATATAAAAGGAGTTTTTAAATATAAAAACCTGAATTCGAGACGAAGATTTTACGGCTTAAACCCTTGAGTCCCGAAATTAATATCATTCATGATAATAATCAAGATTTCATTTCACTGACAGATATGCTTAAAGCAAAAGACGGTGACTTTTGTATCTGACTGGCTTAGAAATAAAAACACCGTTGAGTTTTTAGGCATTTAGGAGTCAGTTTACAATCCTGATTTTAATTATGGCGAATTTGCCATAATTAAAAAGTCATACAGGTTTGAATAGTTATAAAATAAGGGTAAAGGAGTGGGATGAAAAACAAATGCAATGGGACTAACTGCTGCCGGACGATATGGTGGTACTTATGCACACGCAGATATTGCATTTGAATTTAGGAGGTGAATTAATGCCGAATTTAAGGTGTATTTAATGAAGGAATTCAAACATCTTAAGGAAGACGAAAGTGACCGTTTAAACTTTGAATGGAATTTTCAACGAACGTTTTCTAAGTCAACTACCACATTCATACAGTTGCCATTAAGGAAAATTTAATGCCTACAGAAATCAGTACAAAACAAGCGTCTTTTATTTATGCAAATGAAGCAGATGTATTAATTAATCTGCCGTCAGGCACCTGGTCACCCAGTTACTTTTTTTATTACAAACAACGTTCGTTTCCTTTCAAATAGGATTCTAAAACAAGAGTGTTTTTTAATAATTTCAGGCTAATTCTTTAAAGCCAGAAGCTCTTTTTGAGGGATTCATAAAATTCCCCCAAAAAACTTATCATGATTTATGAAAATACCTGAAAATCAAGCAATTTAAAATTGTTAACACCGTGTTAAACACCCCCTTGTATACTGATAAAAAGCTGTACCTTTGTCAAAACTTCGAGATTAAGAAACATAAAAAAATAATAAATATGAACAGCAATCACGAGATTCTAAAAAAAGAGAGTATAGTGGTTAAATTTGCAGGCGATTCAGGTGATGGCATGCAATTAGCCGGAACTATGTTCGCTGACACGGCTGCGGTTGAAGGCAATGATTTATCTACATTTCCTTACTATCCAGCAGAAATTCGTCCGCCTCACAACACTATTGCAGGTGTATCGGGATTCCAAGTTCACGTTGGAGGTAAAATTCTAACTTCCGGTGATGAATGCGATATTCTGATTTGTATGAACCCGGCATCTTTAGCCGCAAATATTAAATCTGCAAAAAAAGGAGCTACCCTCATTGTGGACTCTGACAATTTTGAAGAAAAAGCGTATACCAAAGCAGGTTATTCGTCAAATCCATTGGACGACACCAGTGTAATGAGCAGCTACCGTTTAATTAAAGCTCCTATGACTTCAATGGCAGCCATTGCAGCTGTTGAGGCAGGAATGGATCAAAAGACGGCAGAACGCTCAAAAAACATCTTTGCTCTTGGAATGGTTATCGCAATAGTCGATTACAACATTGAGAAAGTAATTTATTTAATTGAAAAGAAATTCAAAAAAAATCCCCTTGTTTCCGAAGCCAACAAAAAGGCATTAATGTCGGGATATGCGTATGCTGAATCTGCAGAAATGAATTTGTCAAAAATTCATACCCCATCGGCAGTTATTCCTAAAGGACGATATCGTAACATTACTGGTAATTTAGCGACTTCATGGGGCTTAATGGCCGCTGCCGAACGTTCGGGTCGCGAATTGTTTTTGGGTTCTTATCCCATTACACCAGCTACCGAAATTTTAATGGAACTAACCTTTCATAAATCACTTGGAAACAAAGTATTTCAAGCAGAAGATGAAATTGGCGGAGTTTGTTCTGCTATTGGAGCATCGTTTGCCGGTGCTATGGCCGTAACATCTACCTCTGGTCCTGGATTATCTCTAAAAACAGAAGCCATTGGTTTGGCTGTAATTACAGAATTACCATTGGTTATTGTAAACGTTCAAAGAGGAGGTCCTTCTACTGGTTTGCCTACAAAATCGGAACAATCAGATTTAAATATGGCCTTGTTTGGTCGTAACGGAGAAGCACCCCTTATCGTTTTTGCGGCATCTTCGCCTGCTGATTGCTTTTATAAAGCATACGAAGCAGCAAAATATTCTATGGAGCACATGACTCCTGTTATTCTTCTTACAGACGGACAAATGGGTCAAGGTTCGGAAATATTCCGTATCCCGAAAGTGGCGGACCTTCCTCCGATTAATCCTCCCATCGTAAAAGCGAACGATTCAACATACTTGCCTTATAAGCGAGATCCAGAAACGCTTGCAAGAGGATGGGCAATTCCAGGAACAGAAGGCCTACGTCACCGCATTGGAGGACTTGAAAAAACAGATGGAAAAGGAGCGGTTTCTACAGATCCTCACAACCATGAGTTAATGACTTCATTGCGCGAAGGAAAAGTTCAAAAACTTGCCGAATATTTGCCATTGCAAGAAGTAAGTGGAGAACAAGAAGGTGATTTATTGGTTGTTAGCTGGGGCGGAACCAAAGGTGCCGTTCTTTCTGCCGTAAACGATCTACATGCTGAAGGTAAAAAAATAGGTCATGCACATTTCAGTTATATAATGCCACTACCCAGAAATACGGAAGAAATTTTTAAAAAATATAAAAAAATAATCGTTTGTGAATTAAATCGTGGACAATTTGCGAATTACCTAAGAATGACCTGGCCCGATTTTAAATATGAACAGTATAATAGAATGCAAGGCTTACCATTCTCAATTCAAGAGTTAAAAGAAGTATTCACAAAAATGATTTAGGAGGTCACCATGAGTTTTGAAAATAATTTTACTGTAGATAGATCCGAAGTTCCTTTGACTAAAGCGGACTTCGTAAGCGACCAAATGGTAAAAT
>JAQUHH010000076.1 GCA_028683685.1 Bacteroidales bacterium | reverse complement strand
AACTATTATCACGAATATTTCCCCTGCATCATTAAAAATCATTATTACGGAATTGCCACATTTTCTAAACATCCCATCATTCATAAAGGAGAAGTTGTTTTTTCAAATGACACTCACAATTCTGCAATTTTTTCTGATATAAAAATAAAAGAGGATACTATTCGGGTTTATAATGTTCATTTACAGTCTATTAAGCTTAATAAAGAAGATTTTTTATTTTCTGCTACTCAAAACAAAATTAAAGACAATGTTGAAAGTTTAAGCAACGAATTTGCCAAGGATTCGCGAAAAATTCTTTCAAAACTAAAAATCGCTTTTATAAATCGAGCCCGTCAAGCTGAAATGGTGAGAGATCATATGAAAAATTCACCATTTCCTATTATTGTTTGTGGTGACTTTAACGATTCGCCTTGTTCTTATGCAACGCACGTTATTTCCAAAAAATTGAAAGATGCATTTGTTGTTTCAGGAAAAGGATTTGGAAAAACTTACAATGGCAAAATGCCTTCCTTTAGAATAGATTACATTTTGCATGACAAATCTTATATGAGTTGCGGATTTAAAACTGATTATTCCATCCTATCGAGCGATCATTTTCCTATTTATACATACTTGAAAAAGAAAAAATAATATCAGAGTTTCAGGAAATGACTTTTTGTGTCGTTAAATTCAAATTTTAAAATCCTTGCTTTGGAGAGTCACTGCATCGCTTTACACACCACCCGAAAATAGCTTGTTGGCAGCTTTTTAATCCCGAAGGGAGTACTTATTTATAGAATTAATTTCCCCATAAAAATTATTCGACCCATTCAGGGTCGCATCTTGGTTATTGTGTTTTGTTTTTTATAAATATTTGAATCCTACGGATTCAAAATAAGTGCCTTGGCGTTTCGAAAGGCTCGAGTTTCGACTAAAACAGCACCGACCAACGACTGCACCAATTATCACATCGCATATACTCGGGTAAAATGCGGTTTTAATTTTTTTTTCTAATTTATTTTATTTAACCTTTCATTCTTTTTTCAATGTTTTTCTAAAATTTGGCAATATCTCAAACGTGTTTAACGTTTTATAACAAAACCTTTAAAACACATCGCCATGGAAACAAAAAAATCAGAGAGAGTCGATATTGAAAGATGGAAGGAACTATTTTTCAAGTTCGGAATTGTTATTTCGTTGACTCTTGTTCTTAGTGCTTTTGAGTGGAATACTCCCATCAGTTCCCCTGAAGTAATGGATTTTAACAAGGGTGAAATTATTGATGTTGA
The DNA here is from genome assembly GCA_028683685.1 of Bacteroidales bacterium. Lineage (GTDB taxonomy): Bacteria > Bacteroidota > Bacteroidia > Bacteroidales > WCHB1-69 > JAQUGA01. The sequence goes on along the minus strand of JAQUHH010000076.1, from coordinate 8,071 downwards.
CCTTGTTCTCCCCACAAAGGTTCCAGAACCTCCTGTAGATATGCCTATTCCAAAAGCTCCAATAACTTCAATTATTAATATTATTGAAAATGGACCTGAAACAAATATTGATTTAACTTCCATTGAAAATGCCACATTAAACGGTATTCTTCCGGTTGAAGAACCAGAAGAAATAGAAGTTATTGAAATTGTTCCCCTTCACATTGCAGAGTTTATGCCTGAGTTTATTGGCGGTCAAGCTGAAATGTTTAATTATCTTCAAACCAATACCAAATATCCGCGCGAATCTTTGTCTGTTGGAAGTCAGGGAACCGTTTATGTTGCATTTATTGTGGAAAGAGATGGAAGTTTATCAAATTATAAAATTATGCGTCCCGTTGATTCTTATCTTGACAATGAAGCGATTCGTGTTGTTAAAAGCATGCCTCATTGGAAGCCCGGTTATCAAGGTGGGAAAACGGTGAGAGTTCATATGGTACTTCCCATTAAGTTTGAGTTGAGGTAAAACTAAGTTTCTTAATAATGGCTTTTTTGTCGTTGATTTCAAATTTTATTAATAAGAAAAGAATAAAGCTCCAAAAGGAGCTTTATTCTTTTTTAACAGCTTTATTTAAGCGATTTCTTTAAATTTACAAATTGAAAATCATAGAAAACAAAAAATAATAAGATGAAAGATTTAAAAAATTACATTGAAAAGAATCAAGAAAGATTCTTAAATGAACTTTTTGAGCTCATTCGCATCCCTTCTATTAGTGCGAAAAGTGAGCATAAAGAAGACATGGTAAAAGCTGCTAATCAGCTTAAAAAATCGCTTTTGGAAGCGGGTGTTGATAAAGCAGAAGTAATGCCTTCCAAAGGAAATCCAGTGGTATATGCCGAAAAAATAATTGACCCCAAAGCTCCCACCGTAATTGTTTACGGACATTATGACGTGATGCCCGCCGAACCCTTTGAATTATGGAAAAGTCCTCCTTTTGAACCTGAAATCAGAGATGGAAAAATTTGGGCACGTGGGGCTGATGACGACAAAGGACAATCTTTTATGCACATTAAAGCTTTTGAATATCTTGTCAAAACCAATCAACTTTCCTGCAATGTGAAATTTATGATTGAAGGTGAAGAAGAAATTGGTTCTCCCAATTTAGGACCTTGGTGTGCCGAAAATAAAGAATTATTAAAAGGAGATATTATTTTGGTTTCCGATACTGGTATGATTGCTCCCGATATTCCAAGTATTACCACTGGTTTGAGAGGATTATCTTACTGGCAAGTGGAAGTTACAGGACCCAATCGCGATTTACACAGCGGATTATTTGGTGGAGCAGTGGCAAACCCAATCAATGTTTTGTGCAATATGATTGCTCAAATGCAAGACGAAAAAGGCAGAATTACCATTCCTGGATTCTATGACAATGTGGTGGATGTTTCGGCAGAAGAACGTGAACTTTTAGGAAGAGCTCCATTTAATTTGGATAATTATAAAGCAGCAATTGATATTGCGGAAGTATCTGGCGAAGAAGGATATACAACAAGTGAGCGAACTGGAATTCGTCCTTCTTTTGATGTTTGTGGTATTTGGGGTGGTTATCAAGGCGAAGGTGCTAAAACAGTACTTCCTTCTCAAGCATTTGCAAAAATTTCAACACGTTTGGTGCCAAACCAAGACAATGAAAAAATTGCAATTCTTTTTAAAGAACATTTCGAAAGCATCGCTCCAAAATCTGTAAAAGTAGTCGTAACTCCACTTCACGGTGGACAAGGTTATATGTGCCCCATCGATCTTCCAGCATACAAAGCAGCAGAAAAAGCATATACCCAAGTTTTTGGGAAACGCCCTGTTCCTGTTCGTAGCGGTGGAAGTATTCCTATCATCTCTACTTTTGAAGAAATTCTTGGAATCAAATCTGTACTCATGGGATTTGGTCTTGAATCGGATGCCATCCATTCACCCAACGAAAATTATCCTATTTTCAACTTCTTAAAAGGAATTGAAACCATTCCTTATTTCTACAAATATTTTGCTGAAATAATGAAAAAATAAAGTTTTAAAACTTTTATTATATACCAAAGCCACAATGAAAATTGTGGCTTTGGTATATAAAGTATTTTATTTTAAGCTTGTATTCTTTTGAATGTTCAGTGTTTTATAAAGATTGGATTAGAGTCAAAGTCTAATGAATACTTAGAGCAGAGCGCAAGACACTCTCTTTTACATTTTTTTGGAATTGCGATGGCTCACGCAAAATGTGCAACATTCACGAATACCATTAAAAAACACACCTTGTGAGTAATTGCAAATGTGTATGGCTTTTGGGCTGACTATTTCTCAATTATTGTCAAGTTTTCTGCATCAAATTTATAGTTTACAATCTTTCCGTTTATTATCAATTCTATTGCTTGTTCAATAACCTCAAACGGTGCAATAAACCATTCTCTTGGTGTGTGTCTTTTTCCTTTTTCGTCAAAAACATCTAATTCCAAACAAGAATTTCCAAAGAAATTATGAAGTAATTGTTCCAATTTCTGAGGATTCATATTAAAGCATTTCCAAGCACCATGAATACTTACTGGAGCCATTAAATAAGTTGGTTCCTTCTCTGCGTTTTTAATTCTTTCTTCCACTTCTGTTTTTGAATAACCAATTTTGAATAAGCTTTGTATTGAAGTGATTCGTTCGTCTTTACTCTTTGATTTCAGCACATAGATATATCCAACTTCTTCATCTTCATTTGTAATATTGCTAAAATTTGCAATAAAATCTTCATTAACCTTATCAATATTTTGTGTAACAACTCTGCCATTTACATAAAGAATTTTGGCTAACGAGCGATACAGCATATTTGATTCTGTTCCATTTTCAAAAACACATCTTGTTCTGCCGTCTTTTCGAACTCGTTTTCCACTTGAAAATGATTGTTCTTCCTGTGAAATATTTACTTTTTCAAGAAGCATTAAAACGCCATTGTGAACATAAAAATCTCTTTCTCTTAAATTATCTTCTTTAAAAACAATTAATTTACGTTTTCCATCCGCTAAATCTTTCTGAACTTCTTGGAAAATTGATTCGTATTTCTCAAAATCTTTGCAAGGTTTTCTACGTGCAACAAAATCGGCTTGTGCTCTTTCGTAATCTTTTGGTGTATGTTTGAAATCAAAAAGACCTGCATCATCTCCGCTTAAAATATCCAGAGAATCATCGCTTAATAAATCATCAATAGAACTTATTTCTTTTGGTTTACTATACTCTGATTGCGGTTCGTTTGCTTGGTTCGTTTCTAATGCTGGCAATAGATTATGTATATCGTGCTCTTTTAACAAACCAATTTTATTTTCATCTTCTTTCAAGTTTTTAAGACGAGAATACAACTGAAATTCTGAAACATTATTTGGATTTGCAGTTGGTTCTTTTCCGTTATTTTCAATAAAATCATTGATTTCTTGAAACGAAGCCAATAAACGTTCGTCTGCAGGGCGGACATTAGAATTTTTTGGCTTAAAATTAAGTAAGCCCAAAGGGTCATTATTAAAAATGTCATCTAATATTTTATCCTTATCCATTTGCTTCAGTTCTTTTTCGTTTTTCCTCTTTTAGATAAATAATACATTCAGCCATTCGTTTTTCTAAAGGGTCGTTTGATTTTAAGTTTGGCTCTTTATTGTACATTTTAATAAACTCTTGAATTTTTGGCCAAAGTATTTTTGCTTCTTCAAAATCCATTATAATTCTTGTGGCTTCAATGTGGTCCTGAATAACTTTCAAAACTTTTGTAGTAACCGATTTTGATAGAATCTCAAAGGCTTTTTGAAACGGATTAATTCTGTCTATCAAATCAATATGAATATCGTCAATATCAACAAATGAACCAGCCATTCTGATAAATCGCTTGTCGCCTGCCTCTTTAATTTCTCCGTTTTTGATAACCGAATCAACTACTACGTGTTGGCGGACTTCTTCAACTTCTTTATCCGATAAATCGGGATATTTTATTTTGATAATTTTAGGAATCAAAACTTTGTTAATAACTTCGGGATCAACATTGCCTGGCATTGCTTTAAGCATGGTGTTATCTTGCAAAATTATTGCTTTCAAGTCGTTCAAATCTGATTCTAAAATATCTTTTACTCGTTTTGAACTCGGTTCTTTTAAACCTCTTATTTTTATTTCGCCAGGTTTTGCTTCGTCATATTCATCTACTTTGGTTTTAAATTTCCAATTTGGAGCTAAAACTTGTTCCATTAGCAAAGATGCAGTAATGGCTTTAAGCATATTGTTTACCGAAAGTTTCACCAAATCATCGGTTGCATCGGGTTGAGCAATTAAGTTGGTAAACTGTGCGTGGGTTTTATTATCGCTGTCTCTGGTGGCTCTACCAATAATTTGAATAATTTCTGTTAACGAACCTCTGTAACCAACCGTTAAAGCGTGTTCGCAATAAGGCCAGTCAAAACCTTCTTTTGCCATTCCCAATGCAATGATTAAATCCATATCATCGAGGGATTCCATCTCCCTAAGATAGTTTACAATTTTATCTCGCTCCTTTTGGTTGTCTTCAACCAAATCGGCAACTTTTATTGTTTTACCGTCCAAATGCCGCTTTACATAGATTACTCCTGTGTCTGCATCTTGTTTTACTACACTGCCAATGGCATCTAATATAAAATCAACTTCGTTGTGTTTGTCTTTGGTTGATTCGCCTGAATTTACATTGGGAATATGCAAAATGGTTTTTTGGTCGGTATTTAAAATCTCCATAATAGCATTGGTATATCTTCCTTGATAGAAATGATAGCCAATTCCTAAGGACTTTAAATATTCGTAGCCATTTAACTGCTCGTAATAGTTGTAAGTTACTTTGGTAAACTTTTCTTCGTCTTCGGGTAATAAAATTGGCACACTATCACCTCTAAAAAACGAACCCGTCATTGCCACGATATGAGCAGTTGATTTTCGCATAATATCTCGAAGTAAATCGCCCAATCGATTTTCGGCATCTGCCGAAACGTGGTGAAATTCATCAATGGCTAAAACCGTATTGTCAAATGTTTTTTCGTCTAATTCTTCACAAGCAAAACGCAATGTGGCGTGTGTGCAAATTAATAATTGTTCGTCGTCCTCATTCATAAAATCGTGAAAAGACTGAACCTTACTTTTACTGCCATCGCTTCCGGGAGTACAAAGATTATATTTATCCTTGGGCTCCCAATTAGCAAAAAATCCAAAATCTTTTAAATTGGTTTTGGCAAACGAACTGCCAATAGCACGTTCAGGAACGGAAACAATTACTTTTTTAATGCCTTGATTTACCAATTTATCTAAACCAATAAACATCAACGCACGAGATTTACCCGAAGCTGGTGGCGACTTGATTAATAGATATTGAGCATCTCTATATTCAAAAGCACGTTCCTGCATTTCGCGCATTCCTAATGGATTTGTGCTTTTGCTTTGCCCTGTTTGTTTGTATTGTACGTTTACTATGTCCATGTAATGGTTGGTGCTTAGTTGGTTTTTTTATCAATCATTTTAGAAATTTCTTTGTCGAAGTCGGAAATGTAATTTTCATCTTGAATCACTCTGTATTTATCGTACTCTTCTTCTGCTTTTAGTTTAGCTTTAAGCATTGAAATTTTCCCTGCATCTTTCAATATTGGGTAATCTGCTAGTTCTAAAAACTGAATCAGAAATTTATCCCAATCTTTCATATTCATTACTGTTCTGTTTCTTGCCCGACTTTCTGCTAAGTCTAAATATGCTGTTACAATTTGCTCCAGCATTTTTATATGTTCTTGGTTTAAATAGTTTTTGGCAATGCTAACATCCGATTTCAGGATTTTTCCACCAGGTGCATGTTTCCAAGTTTTTAAACCCATGTATATTTTTTTTGCATCAACTTCGGTATAAATTATTTCGGCTGCCGTTTTGCCAGTTATTGCCCAGTGCAATTTGTTTTGCACGGTCGTAAAAAACTGTTTGGTAATATCCGATTGACTGTCGTAATCGGCTGATAATGCATAAATATCGGTAATTTTTTGATATAAACGCCTTTCACTTAAACGAATTTCTCTAATTCGTTCAAGCATTTCATCAAAGTAATCGATGCCAAAGTGCCTAATTTGTTTCAGGCGTTCATCGTCCATGGCAAAACCTTTGATGATGTATTCGTGCAGAATCTCAGTTGCCCACTTACGAAACTCAATAGCCCTGTGCGAATTTACACGATAACCAACGGCTGTAATGGCGCGGAGGTTGTAATATTTTACTTCTTTTTCTTGTGTTTTGCCTTCCATAGCACCATGATGCGTGGTGTGTCGGAAATCCCGACATGCCAGTTCTTCGTCCAGTTCGCCATCGGCAAAAATGTTTTTTAAGTGCTCGGTAATGGTTGAACGTCCCTTTTCGAACAACTCGGCAATTAGTTTTTGAGTCAACCACAGAGTTTCATCGTAGAAATACACATCAATATTTACCTTGCCATCTTCGGTTTGGAAGATTACAAAGTTGGAAAAGTGTTGTAAGCCATTTTTTTTGTCCATCATTATATCAAAATTCAATTATCCATTATTTTTTCTTTTTTCGGGTTTTCTTCTCTTGGGCAAACAAAGTTCCTTGCTCTTTCTCTTCTAATATCATTTTTTCGTAGAGTTTAAACAAATACTCCAAACGTTCCTCATCGCTCGTAAATGGCGTACTTCGGTAGCATCTTTCTATGATGATATCATTTATGCGATGTGCTTCTCGCAAACCTTCGGGCATTTTGTCAGGGTCGTATAGCTGTGCTAAAGTTTTATCGCTGTGTTTTTCACGCTCTTCCAAAATGCGAAATACGGATTGGGTTATTTCGTTTTTACGTTGGGTGGATATTTGTGGGAATGGGAATGTATTCCAACACATAACAGAAGAGTATCTAATTCTAGATTCTAGTTTGCCTCCCACAGCTTTTACCCATAATAAATGTATAGAAGAAGATAATATACCTAAAAAACTAGGATCTGAATTATAAATAACACTCACTGAATTTGTTAATATTTCATCGGAGTTAGTAAAGCCAATCGGGATATACAGTCTTCTTTCAGAAGTAGTTAATGGTATAACAATTGAATTGGTTTTAGTAGAATATAAATCTCTAAATTGATAAGGTCTATTAGCTAATTGAATTGCTCCTAAATCTTTACTTTGAAGTCTAAGAGATTTAACTTCCTCAAATCTTTTAGCAAGTTCAGGTAGTAACTTTGCTTCCTCATAATTAGCATTCGATACCCAAATACACCATCTTTCTTTTCCATCTAAAAGTTCTTTTGCTCCAATAAGTTTTTTGAGAAATTTTTTATACTCAACATTTGAATTAACTAAAGACAAGAATTCTTCTTTTTCTAATATTAAAGGTTCTCCATAAACAGCCTTGTTCCCATAGCTCATTATTGGTAAGTTAGATAGAACTTTTGATCGTTTGTGAACAATAATGTTTTTTGAAGAGTTTAAATAAAAATTAATATTATCAACTTCTTTTGATAAAGACCCAAACAATAAATACTTGTTATCTTTAGAAAAATTTCTTAATCCAATAATTACAACTGAAACTCCAGCATTGCTTTTAGCATTATTTGTCCATTTAAATGAATTGTGAGCAAAGAAAATCTCAACATTAATAATCTCAATATGTGGCCATAACAGCTCAACCTGTTGTCCTTGACAAATAGAATCAGTAGTAACAAATGCACATTTTATATTAAAATCACGCAGATAAAATGAAGCTTTAATAAACCAATTAGAAATATAATCTAATGATTTATATTTTTTTATTTTATATGTAGTAAATATCGAAATAGTGTCTTTTTTTTGATCCCTATTTTGTAAGCTACTGCCTAAATATGGAGGGTTTCCCAAAATATAAATCTCATCATCTCCATTTTTAGGACAAACTTCTTCCCAGTCTATACGACAGGCATTACCTATTATAATTTTACCAGCTTCGGTGAGTGGCAAGGTGGGGTTGGTACGTCCAAACTATTTGCGAAACTCCACATTCATTTGATGTTCTGCCAGCCAAAGAGCAAGCTTGTCAATTTCGCC
>JAQUHH010000075.1 GCA_028683685.1 Bacteroidales bacterium | reverse complement strand
TGCATATGCAAATCTTTTTCAGATTGCAAAAATGCAAATTGAAATCCGTTTAATCAATAAATCGCTATAACTAACTAAATTTCAAATATTTCAAAGAACTATTTTAGATTTTAATGGGACAGTAATGATAATTTTTATAAAAAAAGCTGACGGTGAAAACTGTCAGCTTTTTTTTTAATCTACCACAATCTTCATTTCCAATCTTTTTATTCCCAATCTTTTCCCACCAATCTTTTTCTTCAATCTTTTTGTTCCCAATCTTTTTTATTTCCAATCAAGGATAAAAAGTAAGCTTCAATGCAAATTTTTGGAAATATTAGAAGTTTGTTGATTTTTCGAGTTTTGACTTTTTGTTCACATCTCAAAAAAGTGTAATTTTGAAAAAAAATATTTTGAAGGCAGAAGACAATACAAAACAAGGTCGTTTTTTACCCATTGCAGAAGAGTTCTATTCTGTTCAGGGAGAAGGATATAACACAGGAAAAGCAGCGTATTTTATTAGAATTGGTGGATGCGACATTGGTTGTTTTTGGTGCGATTCCAAAGATACTTGGAATGCTTTAGATTTTCCACCATTAAATGTAGATGAAGTTATCGAAAGAGTGATGAAGTCAGGGGCAAATGCGGTAGTTGTTACAGGTGGAGAACCTGCTTTGTACAACTTGGAGTATTTAACTCGTTTATTGAAAATTCAAGGCATCGAAACTTTTTTGGAGACTTCTGGTTCGGAATCCATTTCAGGATATTGGGATTGGATTTGTATCTCGCCCAAGCATAATTTTCCTCCTATTGAAAATCAGTTGATTATGGCAGACGAATTGAAAATTATTGTTTTTGAGGATATTGATTTTTCTTGGGCTGAATCTTTTATGCCAAAAGTTAAAAAAAACTGTAAATTATACTTACAACCAGAATGGAGTCGTTTTAAAGAAATCATTCCTCAAATTGTAGAGTATGTAAAGTCTAATAATCGCTGGGAAATTTCCTTGCAAAGTCACAAATTTATGCGGATTCCATAAATAAATACATTTTAGCATGACAAAAAAAATATTATTTATCGCTTTTCTTTTTCTAAGTTTTAATGTTTGGAGCCAACCTGGTTCAAATGATTTAACCACTCAGTCGAAAAAAGCAGCTCGATATTATCAGCGAGCCTTGAATGCTCTTGATACCAGATATTTAGATAAAGCGATATTGGAATTAAATGGGGCTATAAATGAAGATCCTGGTTTTATTGAAGCCTACATCGTCATGGGCGATACGTACGGTCGTATGAAAAAATGCTCTTCCGCAGTTGAATATTATCAAAAGGCATATGAAATAAATACTGAGTTTTATCCCGCTTTGGTCTATTTAATGGCCATTCAGCAAATGGATTGTGGAATGTATCGCGAAGCTCTTCTTAACTTCGAAAAGTCGATGTTTCTCAAAGAAAACAATGCCGACCACATGAAACTCGTTCAGATTTATATCAATCGATGTGAATTTGCAGTTAATTTGATGAATAATCCGGTGAAATTTAATCCGCAAAATTTCGGAGATTATATTAATTCCCCGTGGGATGAATATTTGCCCACCATTACGGCGGACGAAGAGACATTTATATTTACGGTTCGTCGTCCCAAAGATCAATATACCATTTGTGCAGGTTGCACCCATGAAGAAGATTTTTATATCAGCCAAAAAGATGAAAATGGAGCATGGATGCCGCGCCGACCTATGGGAAAACCCGTTAATACACATTATAACGAAGGAGCACAAAGCATTTCACCCGATGGAAAGTATTTGGTTTTTACGGGTTGCAATCGTCCTGATGGTCAAGGAAGTTGCGATTTGTATTGGTCGAAAAAAATAGGAAAAATATGGACCACACCCCGAAATGTGGGTCGTCCGGTAAATACTTCGTCTTGGGAATCTCAACCCTCTTTTGCCGCCGATGGAAAAACGATTTACTTTACATCCAATCGTGCTGGAGGACTCGGAGGAACAGATATTTGGAAAACAAGCATGATAGAAGAGGGCGTTTTTACTGAGCCTGAAAACGTTGCAGCTCCCATTAATACGCAGTTTAATGAAGTTTCGCCATTTATTCATTCCGATGGAAGAACGCTCTATTTTTCGAGCGATGGACATAAAGGAATGGGCGGAAAAGACCTGTTTTTGTCTCGCATGGATGCTCAAAACAATTGGACCGAACCCGTAAATCTTGGATATCCCATAAACACCGTGGACGATGAAGTGAATTTAATTGTAAATTCCAGAGGAAATATCGCCTATTATTCATCCGATAAACCCGGTGGATACGGAGGTTTGGATATCTATTGGTTTGAGTTGGATGAAAGTATTCGCCCCACTTCTGTTACCTATTTTAAAGGAAAAGTTTTTGATGAATTGACCAATAAACCATTGGAAGCCAATATCGAACTCGTTAATTTACAGACCGGCGACACCGTTTCGCTGATAAAATCAGATGCTCAAACTGGAGAGTTTTTGGTGTGCATCCCAACCGATAGCGAATATTCATTAAATGTAAACAATGAAAATTTCCTTTTTTATTCCGATAATTTTAATTTGACAGGCATTTATTCTAAAACAGAACCATTTAAAAAAGACATTCCATTAAAATCGATGCGCATTGGCGAAATAGTGGTGTTGAAAAATGTCTTTTTTGATACCGATCAATTTGATTTAAAACAAGAATCCATCATTGAACTTAATAAAGTGGTGAGTTTGTTGTCCAAAAATAAAAATGTGAAAATCGAAATAGGAGGGCATACCGATAATCTGGGTTCGAGAGAACACAATAAAACGCTTTCAAATAATCGAGCAAAATCTGTTTTTGATTTCTTGATTTTAAAAGGAATAGATAAATCAAGATTAAGTTATAAAGGTTATGGAATGGATGTTCCAATGGCAGATAATGAGAGTCCAGAAGGCAGAGCCATTAATCGTAGAACAGAATTTAAAATTATTTCTTTTTAATGGAAAAAATTAAAATTGTAGACTCTTTTTTTCTTGAAAAATTAAGCCACGAGGCAGATATTAGCCCTCGTAAGCGAAAGAATTTTAATTTTCATGAAACCTCAGAGGATTTGATGCAAAGAATGCTTAACGCCTTGCATCCAGAAACTTATATTCGTCCGCACAAACATGAAAATCCAGACAAAAGAGAGGTTTTTGTTTTGCTTGCAGGCGAAATGGCATTAATTATTTTTGATGATTATGGGAAGATCCAAAAAATATTTCATTTTGACTTGAAAAATATTTTTGTGGTAGAAATCCCCCCTTCCACTTGGCACACTCTGGTTTCTTTAAAAGAGAATACCGTATATTATGAAATTAAAGATGGCCCTTATTTGCTTGACAATGACAAGCAATTTGCCCCTTGGTCGCCAGAAGAATCTGATACCAAAGCAAAAAAATATCTGGAAGGTTTGAAAAAAGAGCTTGTTATGCGAATCGAACAATAGAGTGCTTTTTTTGTTATAATATTTGTACTCTCATAAATAATGAGTAATTTTGCAATCAAATTTTTAAACTATGGTATCTTATCTGTCCGAAAATGTGAGTAAAATTACCACTCATGTTTTGCATAAAATGAAAGCCAATCAAGAGAAAATAGCAATGCTTACAGCATATGATTATTCTACTGCTAAATTGCTAGATATGGCTGGAATAGACGTTATTTTGGTCGGGGACTCGGCATCCAATGTGATGGCTGGTTATAAAACAACTTTGCCCATTACCTTAAACGAGATGATTTATCATGGAGTGTCTGTGGTAAGAGCAGTTGAGCGTGCATTTGTCGTGGTTGATATGCCTTTTGGCACGTATCAGGGAAATTCTAAAGAAGCCCTGAATTCGGCCATTCGTATTATGAAAGAAACCGGAGCCGATGCCGTTAAATTGGAAGGTGGCAAGGAAATTATAGAATCGGTGGATCGGATTTTATCCGCTGGAATCCCAGTAATGGGACACCTGGGTCTAATGCCACAATCCATCCATAAGTTTGGTACCTATTCTGTTCGGGCAACCGATCGCGAAGAATCGAACCAACTTATTGATGATGCTAAATTATTAGAAAAAGCAGGTGTCTTTTCAATTGTTTTAGAAAAAATCCCTGCCACATTAGGAAAAAAAGTGGCCGAAAGTGTCTCTATTCCTATTATTGGAATTGGTGCCGGAAATGGCGTTGACGGTCAGGTTTTAGTTTTGCATGATATGCTTGGCATTGTTCAAGATTTTTCACCCCGTTTCCTTCGTCGTTATAATAATTTAGGAGAAGAAATTATTACTTCCGTTCAAAACTACATTAAGGATGTTAAAACACTTGACTTCCCCAACGATAAAGAACAGTACTAAAATTTATACTATTTAATTTTAAAAGGAGTTTTTACTGAGTGTTCGATAAAAACTCCTTTTTTGTATATAACTTTCATTGTTTAAGGCGAGTTGTATTGACAACTATTTGTTTTTTTGCTCCCAATTTTAGCAGTCAATCATTGCCAAAATTGAAAACAAATAATGATAATTCGAGTCTGTCTGATTAAGTTTGGAAAAGGATATTTTACGAAAAATCTATTTTTTCATGGTTTTTCACCTTAAACAAAATAAATACCAAGTGATAGGAGAGAAACAGAAACTTATACAAACAGCCCTAAATCAACATTTTAATTCTGTTTAAAAGAAATAAAAATAAAAACCAAAGAAAGTTTGTTGGATAAGATTTTATTTGTAACTTTGCAGTCCTTAAAAAAAGTAATAAAACGAATAAAGTCAAAATAAGAGATGGCAAAGAAAAACAAAGAAGCTCGTGGACAAGTGATTTTGGAGTGTACCGAGCAAAAGGCTAGCGGAGTTCCAGGAATTTCTCGCTACGTATCAGTGAAGAACAGAAAAAACACTCCTGAACGTTTGGAGCTTAAAAAATTCAATCCTTATTTGAAAAAGGTTACTGTTCACAAAGAAATTAAGTAATATATAAAAATTATCACCCATGGCTAAGAAAGTTGTTGCAACATTAAAAGTTGCCACCGGAAAAGAATTTGCTAAAATTATCCGTATGGAACGTTCACCTAAAACAGGTGCCTATCAATTTAATGAAGATTTTATCGCTACTGATCATATCAAAGAATTTTTAGCAAAAAAATAATTCGCATTTCAAAATGCTTGAAAAACCTTTTCTGCCGTTTTCTGTAGGAAAGGTTTTTTGGTATTTTATAGATTTAATATTTCAAAACGGTATTGTTTAATGTAATTTGTTAGATATCAGTGCCTATTGATCTTTCTCAAATCTTTTATTCTTTTTTATATCCCATCGCTTGATAAATATTGTTATTTTTGAAGAAAATTAGACAATATGGGAATTTTTTCGTTTTTTTCAAAAGACAACAATAAAGAAAAGCTTAATAAAGGGCTAGAGAAAACCAAAGAAAGTGTTTTTTCGAGAATTTCCAGATCCATTGTTGGGAAATCAAAAGTGGACGATGAGGTTTTAGATAATCTGGAAGAGATTTTAATCACTTCAGATGTCGGTGTAGAAACTTCATTGCGAATTATTCAACGTATCGAAGATCGTGTTTCGAAAGATAAATATCTAGGTACTGCCGAATTAAATTCAATCTTACGAGAAGAAATCAGTGCCTTGTTGTTGGAAAAATCTTCTGGTGAAATGGAAGACTTTGACGTTGAAGACAAAGGACGACCCTACGTAATTATTGTTGTGGGCGTGAATGGTGTGGGGAAAACAACCACCATTGGTAAATTGGCTCATCAGTTCAAAAACAAAGGCTATTCTGTAATGTTGGGTGCTGCGGATACATTTCGTGCTGCTGCCGTTGATCAACTTGCTATTTGGGCCGATCGAGTGGGAGTTCCCATTGTTTCGCACGGAATGAATGCCGACCCCGCCGCCGTTGCTTTCGATACTTTGAAATCGGCTATTTCTAAAAATGTAGACGTGGTTATTATTGATACGGCAGGCCGACTTCATAATAAAGTGAATTTGATGAATGAACTTTCGAAAATTAGAAATGTTATGAAAAAAGTCATTCCAGATGCACCTGACGAAATTCTTTTGGTTTTGGATGCGTCAACAGGACAAAATGCCATCGAACAAGCCAAACAGTTTACCGCTGCTACGGATGTCAATGCATTGGCATTGACAAAGCTAGATGGTACAGCAAAAGGTGGAGTGGTTATCGGTATTTCCGATATGTTCAAAATTCCAGTCAAATACATTGGCGTTGGCGAACAAATTGACGACCTGCAAGTGTTTAATAGCAAAGAGTTTGTAGATTCTCTTTTTAGTTAATAAAATAATGAAAATTGTAATAGATAATCAGTCTGGCTTTTGTTTTGGAGTGGTTCGTGCCATCGAAATGGCAGAAGATATTTTAAATCATGGAACCTCTGAACTCTATTGTTTAGGCGAGATTGTTCACAACAATGAAGAAGTTGGACGTTTGAAAGACCAAGGGATGAAAACGGTTTCGCATCAAGATATTCCAACTTTACAAAATAAAAATATTTTGATTCGTGCTCACGGCGAACCTCCCGAAACCTATCAGTTGATTGACAAATATGGTCTAAAACTTCATGATGCAAGTTGTCCCGTAGTTTTGAAATTACAAAAAAACGTAAAAAAAGGATTTTTAGAAATGGAGAAATTGGGAGGACAAATTCTTGTTTTTGGAAAAAAAGGACATGCTGAAGTGAATGGACTGGTTGGACAAACCAACGGAAAAGCCACTGTTCTCGAATCGCTTGAAGATGTTGAATTTATCGATTTTAGCAAAGCTTCCCGCTTGTATGCTCAAACAACCAAAAGTGTAGAAGAATTTAATAAGTTGGCGGAATTAATTCGTCAGAAATATCAAGATGTGAATGGGAAATTATTTGATTTTCAGTCATTTGATACCGTTTGTCGACAAGTTGAAAACCGTCGCCCTCAATTGGAAAAATTCGCCGCAGTGCACGATGTAATTTTATTTGTATCTGGAAAAGAAAGCTCCAACGGAAAATATCTTTATGAAGTTTGTAAAAAAGTAAATCCAAATACCTTTTTTATTTCTAATGAAGAAGAAATAGACGTACAGTGTTTTTGTAATAAAGTTAAGTCGGTAGGTATTTGCGGAGCTACTTCTACGCCCATGTGGCTGATGGAAAGAATGGCAGATTTTGTTTCTAAAAATTGTCCCGATGAATTGTAAACGTATACAGCTACACCATTTTAAAAACTTTCCGGAGGCCGATATTCAGCTTCACCCAAAAATTAATTTTTTTGTCGGCGATAATGGCGTTGGTAAAACCAATTTGATGGATGCCATTCATTATCTCTCCTTTTGTAAAAGCTTTTACAATAGTAGCGATCAGTTGAACATTCGTCATGGTAGCGACTTTTTCGCTATTCATGGCTTTTTTGATGATGTAAATGTGCAAGATAATGTGCAGGTTAGCTGTGTTGTAAAACCAAATACTCGAAAAGTTTTCAAGTTTAATAAAAAAGAATATCAACGCATGGCCGACCATATTGGATTGATTCCTTTGGTGATGGTTTCGCCCTATGATGTTGATTTGATAAATCAGGGAAGCGAACACCGCAGACGCTATTTTGATGCTGTTGTTTCGCAATTTGATAGACTTTATTTGGATGATTTAATGAATTACAATAAAGTTTTGCAACAACGAAATGTACTGCTAAAAACAATGGCCGAACAGCATCGATTTGATATGAATTCGATCCATATTTGGGATGTGCAAATGATAGAGTTGGGACAAAGGATTCATGAACGAAGACGCTCGTTTCTTGAAAACCTTAAACCAGTATTTCAAGAATATTACGAGTTTTTGACCAATGGTCGAGAAAAAATCGATATCCAATATCAATCTCAAATGAATGAACGAAATTATGCTGAGGTATTGAGCGAAGCCATCGAACGCGATCGGTATGCACAGTATTCAACAGTGGGCATTCACAAGGATGATTATGTGTTTTTGATGAATGATTATCCAATTAAAAGATTTGGCTCGCAAGGGCAACAAAAGTCGTTTTTGATGGCCCTAAAACTTGCACAATTCTCGTATACTTATCAGGTGAAAAAAATTAAACCGCTTTTGTTGTTGGACGATATTTTTGATAAGTTAGATGAGAGTCGCGTGTCCAAAGTAATTGAGTTAGCCAGTCTTGGAAAGTTAGGACAGGTGTTTATTAGCGATACTCATTTAGATAGAATTGAAAAACTTTTCGATCAATTAGAAACCTCGTATAAATGTTTTCAAATATCTAATAATCAGATATTTGAGTTGAATTCGTAACGAAATGGCTAAGAGAAAAGATACAAATATAGACGATGTGATGAGGTTGTTTTTTTATGAATTTAAAAACAATACTCAATATAATGAAATGCGAATTACAAAAATATGGCAGGATTTAGTGGGACCTCATTTTGTAAATCATACCGTGAGTATCGGTCTGCGAAACAAAACACTCTACGTCAGAATGGACTCTGCCAGTGCAAAATATGAACTTTACATGGGACGAAACCTGTTGATAAAACATATAAATATGCAACTCGGAGAAAAAATTATTGATAAAATTATGTTTCAATAAACCCAAACAATCTTCAAATTATTTTTGATATTTTTTTCTACCTTTACACTTTAAAAAATTAATATAATAAACATGGCTTATACTGAAAATAGAAAACGCTATACAATTACTTCTGCACTTCCATATGCCAACGGCCCCATTCATATTGGCCATTTGGCAGGTGTTTATGTGCCTGCTGATATTTATGCCCGATACTTGCGTTTGCAAAACGAAGAGGTCCTTTTTATTGGAGGATCCGATGAACATGGCGTCCCAATCTCTATAAAAGCGAGAAAAGAAAATAAAACACCCCAACAAGTGGTCGATCATTTTCATGAAATAATAAAAAAATCTTTCCTCGAATTCGGAATCTCTTTTGATGTTTATTCTCGAACTTCTGCCCCTATTCACCACAAAACGGCTTCTGATTTCTTTAAAAAACTTTACGAGGATGATAAGTTTATCGTAAAAACAACGCCTCAGTATTATGACGAAGAAGCAAAACAGTTTTTAGCCGATCGATATATCACCGGAACCTGTCCGCATTGCAACAACGAAAAAGCCTATGGCGATCAGTGCGAAGCCTGTGGAACTTCGCTTAATGCAACCGATTTAATCAATCCAAAATCAACATTTAGCGGAAATGCTCCTGTTTTAAAAGATACCAAACATTGGTTTTTGCCCTTGGATCAATATGAGCCATGGTTACGAAAATGGATTTTGGAAGGACATAAAAACGATTGGAAATCAAATGTTTATGGTCAATGTAAATCATGGATCGACCAAGGTTTGCATCCCCGTGCTGTGACTCGTGACCTCGATTGGGGCGTGAAAGTGC
>JAQUHH010000074.1 GCA_028683685.1 Bacteroidales bacterium | reverse complement strand
ACAGGTACTGATGAGATGCTGCTGCTGAATGGAGAGGATTATGTAAAACCATTGATAAAATTGTTTAAAAAAAGAGAAGCTAAATATTAATAAGAATGAGAAAAAAAACGATATTATTTTTTATTATCAACTTCCTTTTCATTTCATTTTCAGGGATTTATGCTCAAACTGTGAGTTTGGATACAAATCGAATGCGGATAGGCGAATACAATGCATTGAATTTTAGCTTGGATGCTTCAAAATGGAATGTCCATAAAATTGTTTGGCCATCGTTGAATGATATTTTGACGGAGCATAAATTTGAAATTATTGAAATTGGAAATCAAGACACTATTTTTGATGATAAAAATGAAATTTTAGCATTCAATCAAAAAATAGTTTTTTCTGTATTTGATTCTGGATGGTACCTTATTCCTTCTATTGGAATTGCTGAAGTGGGTGCGGATAGTAATGATTTCGTGGCTTATACCGACAGTTTGATGTTGGAAGTATTAACGGTACCTGTGGACACTACCTTAGCTTTTAAGGATATCAAAGGACCGATGGAAGAGCCGATTCGTTTTTCTGAAATTCTTCCCTATATATTAATGGTATTGTTATTTCTTGCAATTATTGGTTTGGCATATTATTTTTACAATCGGTATAAAAAGCAAAAACCATTGTTTCGAATGATGGAAAGAGAGACTTTGAAACCACATGATTGGGCATTTTCAGAACTAACTAAAATAAAAAACAGAAAACTTTGGCAACAAGGACGTGTGAAAGATTTTTATGTTGAAATGACAGATGTACTTAGACGTTATTTTGAAGAAGAATTTCAATTTAGTGCTATGGAGATGACCAGTTCTGAAATATATACAAAACTTAGAAATTTGAATTTTGATAAAGAAATTATTGAATCTGTTTCTATTGTTTTGTCGAATGCTGATTTAGCGAAATTTGCAAAATCAACGCCATCGGATGTGGAAAATGAAAAGTGTATGGAACTTTCGTTCACGATAGTTCACGCAAGTCATGATTTTTGGTTGAGACTTCAGGAAATCCATAAGCAAAATAATGAGGAAGGAGGAGCAAAAGAATGATAATTTGGTTGAAAAATATAGAGTTTTTATATCCTTCGGTGTTTTTTCTATTTATTCCCTTGGCATTTTTGGTTTTTTGGCATTTTTATCGAGGAAAATCAGCTTTGCCAGTCTTTAAAATGTCTTTAAACAACCGTTTATCAAAACTTCCTAAAACAGCGAGAGTTAAATATTATCCTTGGCTTTTTGGTTTAAAAATAGTGGGAATGAGCTTGTTGATTTTTGCCATTGCTCGTCCGCAATCAAAATTTAGCAAACGAAATGTTTTTTCAGAAGGAATTGATATTATTATTTCCTTAGATATTTCAGGAAGTATGTTGGCAGAGGATTTTAAACCAAATCGTCTAGTTGCTTCTAAAGAAGTGGCTAAAACGTTTATCAAAAATCGTTCGCAAGATCGAATTGGATTGGTGATTTTTAGCGGAGAATCGTTTACTCAATGTCCTTTAACATCTGATCATAGGGTTTTATTTGATTTGATTGATGAAGTAAAAACAGGAATGATTGAAGATGGAACCGCCATAGGTGATGGATTGGGTACAGCCGTAAATCGTCTTCGTTATAGCAAAGCCAAAAGTAAAGTGATTATTTTGCTGAGCGACGGAGTTAATAATATGGGTTATATGGATCCTATTTCGGGAGCCGAAATTGCTAAAAAAATGGGCATTCGTGTCTATACTATTGGGGTCGGAAAAATGGGAAAAGCTCCATTTCCGTTCAAAACTCCCATGGGAACTCAATATCAGCAAATAGATGTTGAGATTGATGAGCCTTTGTTGAAGGAAATTTCAGAAATTACAGGTGGACAATATTTTAGAGCTACAGATAATAAAAAAATGGAGTCTATTTATGAAGAAATTGATGCACTTGAAAAGACCATTATTGATGTAATGGTGTACGATCGTCGTTCGGAAGAATTTGTGCCATTTTTATTCATGGCTCTGTTCTTTTTTGGCTTGGAATTTCTGTTGCGTAATACCATGTTTAAATCAATACCGTAAATTTTTGAAGTATGTTTAGATTTGCAAATGAGTTTTATTTATGGTTTTTGTTAGTCATCCCATTTATGTATTTGATGCATAGATTTTTGAAGGTTTGGCGAAGAAAACGAATGGAGAGTTTAGGGGATTCTAATTTGATTTTGAATTTGATGCCATCCTATTCTAGCAATCGTTTAAATTTAAAATTTTGGCTTTTTACCATCGCTTTTGCGTTGATGATTTTTTCATTGTCGCGACCTCAATTTGGTTCTAAAGTTGAAAAAGCACAACGCAAGGGAGTTGACCTGATGGTTTGCTTTGATGTTTCACGAAGTATGTTGGCCACCGATATTCAACCATCCCGATTGGAACGTTCCAAACAAGCTTTGAATAGAATGGTGGATGAGCTTAAAAACGATAGAATTGGAATTGTTATATTTGCAGGAACATCATTTATTCAATTGCCGATAACAAATGATTATGGGGCTGCAAAAATGTTTATCGATAGAATGTCGACAGGTTTAATTCATAAACAAGGAACGGCTATTGGTGGTGCCATTGAGCTCGCAGCTAGTTCTTTTGAATTGGAAGAGGAAAGCCTAAATAATCGAGCTATAATTGTACTAACGGATGGTGAGAATTTTGAAGATGACCCCATTGCGGTCGCTTCCGAGCTTGCGAAGAAAAACATTAAAGTACATGCCATTGGCGTGGGATCTTCTTCAGGAGCTCCCATCCCTGTGGTTCGTCCAAATGGGCAAACGGATTTTCATAGAGATCGAGATGGAAATGTGGTGGTTACAAAATTGGATGAAGCATTTTTGCAAAAACTGGCTTCTGCCGGAAAAGGAATTTATGTAAGAGCTACCACCACCGACGTAGGATTATCCAAAATTTTGAACGAAATTGATACGATGGATAAAGTAGAATACGATTCGGTGGAATATACCGATTACGAAGATGCTTTTTATTATTTTCTGGCTCTTGCTTTTCTTTTGCTATGCATTGATTTGTTGATATTGCAAAGAAAAAATAAATATGCCGATTCCGTAAAATTATTTCAACAAAAACATTTGTAGTCATGAAAAAAAGAATTGGAATTAATCTATTGATTATCTTTGTTTTGATGTTTTCATCTTTGTCTATATTTGCTCAGTCGAAAACAAGTTTAAAAGATGTTCGACGGGGAAACAGTTTGTATGAGGATGGAAAATATAAAGATGCTGAAATTGAATATCGGAAAGGAATTGAAAGTTCGCCAGATTATCAAAAGGCAAAATTTAATTTGGGTACTGCATTATACAAACAAGGTCGTTATGAAGAGGCGTACAACGTTTTTTCAGAATTGACACCGCCAGAAAATAACAAGGAAATGGCTTCAAAATATTGGTATAATTTGGGAAATTCTTTGCTTAGTCAACAAAAACTGCAAGAAGGAATGGAGGCGTTTAAAAATAGTTTGAAATTGAATCCCAAAGATGAAGATGCTCGATATAATTATGAATGGGCAAGACGAAGAGTAGAGCAACAGCAACAACAAGGGGATCAAAATCAGGATAAAGAGGATCAACAACAACAACAACAACAACAGAAAAATCAAGATCAGCAACAAAATGAGGATAAAGAGCAACAACAAAAACAACAACAACAAAAGCAACAGCAACGAGAACAGCGTGCGGATGAGCGTCAATTGGATGCCTTGAATCAGAATGAACGAAAGACTATGGAAAAGCTGCAAAAAGACAAAGGTTCAAATAAACAGAAACTTGAAAAAGATTGGTAGTATGGAGATCGTATCGAAAAATAGAATGAGGTTTTTGACAATAATAATTGTGTTGTTGTCTTGGAATTTGAAAGCTCAGGATGTGAGTTTTGTTGCTTCCGGACCGGGCAGAGTCGCACAAGGAGCTCAGTTTAGAATTTCATATACGGTGAATGCGCAAGCATCTAACTTAAAAGCACCTACATTTCGTGACTTTAATTTTCTTGGCGGACCAAGTCAGTCTACTTCTTCCAATATGCAAATTATAAACGGACAGGTCTCACAAACGGTTCAGTATAGTTATACATTTCATCTTCAGGCAGTTAATCTTGGAGTTTTTGAAATAGGGGAAGCTTCAATTACAGTAAACGGTCAAACGCATCGTTCCAATAAACTAAGTGTTGAAGTTGTAGCTGGAAATGCACCAGCGGCTCGTCAACAACAACCACAACAACGTCAGCAAAATACTCAAGCTCAAGAAGTTCAGACCATTGGTGCAAAAGATGTTTTTGTTCGAGCCATTGCTTCCAAAACAAATGTGTATGAAGGAGAGGAAATAGCTGTTCTATATAAAATGTATACTGCCATACCCATTGCTCAATATTCAATTAATAAAATTCCTTCCAGTCGTGGTTTTTGGACTTCCGAATTAAGCGATCGTAGAGGGCAACCCAAACAGTATCAGGAAACTTTTGATGGACGTAACTATACGGTTGCCGAAATTAGAAAAGTATATGTTTATCCGCAGCAGTCGGGAAATTTGAAAATCGAGCCATTAGAAATGGAGATTTTAGCTCAAGTACGCAAAGCACAACAGCAAAGACGTGGTTTTTGGGATAGTTTTTTTGATGACCCATTTTTTGGAGGCGGTCATACCAATGTCAAAAAATCGATTTCTTCAAATACGGTAAACATCAATGTTCGGAAACTGCCCGACAACGTTCCAGTAGAATTTTCGGGTGCCGTGGGCAATTTTTCAATTTCTGCTTCTGTCGACCGCACAGAACTACCCGCCAATGAAGCCCTAAAATTACAACTTACCATTACTGGAAAAGGGAATTTGAAACTAATTGATTATCCGACTATTAAGTTTCCTAAAGATTTTGAAGTGTACGATCCAAAATCAATCGATCAAACGAAAGTGACAGAAACAGGAACCAGCGGTTCGATGATCTTCGAATATGTGGCCATTCCCCGAAGTAAAGGAAATTATAAAATTGAAGCATCTAAATTTGTCTTTTTTAATCCTGCAAAAGGCAACTATGTTTCTTTGTCTATTCCTGAATTTGAAATTAAAGTAAGCAAAGGAACTGGTTCAGGTGAGAGTATTTTGACCAGCGTCAATCAAAAAGAGTTGCAATATGTTGGCAGTGACATTCGATTTTTGAACAAACAAAGTCATGCTTTGACCCAGAAAAAACTTCTCTTTTTTGGATCTTTTGTCTACTGGATTTTACTTATCTTACCACTGCTGCTTTTTATCCTCTTTATTATGATTTATAAAAAAGAGATTAAAAAAAGATCTGATATAGTTTCTGTTCGGAATAAAAAAGCGGGTAAAATGGCTCGTAAACGTCTTTTACAAGCCAGGAAAATGCTGGATAGCAATGCAAAGAATGAGTTTTACGAAGAGTTGTCAAAAGCAATTTGGGGATATACTGCCGATAAATTGATGATTTCTAATTCCGATTTGTCGACAGAAACAGTAATCGATGCTGTAAAAGCAGCCGGATTAAAGGTGGAAATTGTGAGCAATTTGGAAAATCTACTTCATGAGTGCGAATTTGCTCGTTTTGCCCCTGCAAATTCCGAAAACTTGATGAATTCGCTTTATACACAAGCGTATGATTTAATAATTTTAATGGATAAAGAGATAAAATAATGGATATGAAAAAGGGAATTAAGTCGTTTATTCTTGTTTTGTTCGTTTTTTTCGGACTTTTTGCTGTTGCTGATAATACTCCAAATGCTACTTTCGAGAAAGCGTATGAACATTATTTAGCCAATGAATACGAAGAAGCCAACGAACTATTTCTCTCTTTGGTAGAACAAAATTATGTATCGCATGCACTTTATTACAATTTAGCAAGCAGCTATTTTAAAATGGAAGAATATGCCAATGCCATGTTGTGGTTCGAACGGGCAAAAAGAATTCAGCCTCACGATGAAAATACTAATTTCAATATTAATGTGACAAAATATAAATTGGAAGATAAAATCGAAACGGTACCAGAATTGTTTTTCGTTAGATGGTTTAAATCCTTTGTAAATATGCTAAGTGAACGTTATTGGGCATATCTTTCCTTGGCGTTTTTTTTCTTGGTATTTGTATTTACAGCCATTTTTCTAATTACTCCAAATTTTACTTTTCGAAAATATAGTTTTTACTTTACTCTGATTTTTCTCTTGTTTTTTATGAGTTCAACGATGGCTGCATTTTTTCAAAAAGACTACCAAACCAGTACGGATGAAGCCATTGTGATGAGCGAACAGGTGGATGTAAAAAGTTCTCCCGACAGTGCCAGCAGTGACTTGTTTATTATTCACCAAGGAATAAAAGTAAAACTGCTCGATCAAATTGGCGATTGGGTAGAGGTGAAAATCCCGAACGGGGACAAAGGCTGGATGAAAAAAACAAACTTGGAAGTAATCTGAGTTTTTTCCCAAATACTATTTATTGCTATCTGATTAATGGTGCTAAAGCACAAGAAGTGTGAAAGTTTTTTCTTTTCAGTTGGCTAAAGCCAACTGTAATAGATGATGTTTTATTAAGCTTGTAACTTGCTGATAATTAAATAATTATAATGTTTTTAAGCACTATCTATTGCAGTCAGATTTGTCTGACTGATAATAAAGATGAAATATTGAAGGAGTAAAAGTGCCATCTACCCAAGCTCGTTTTTGGAAACACATAAAAATAATATTCTCAAAAAGTTAGGTTTAAGAAATAATACGCATTTATTGCTTGGGCTGTTAAAAATATAAATTAGGTGTTATTTTAGCATTAATTCCGAAGTAAATATTACATTATTGCCTTTTTTTCATGTTTTTCCTATAGTTTTACGGGATTTCCCGTAGAAAAGTTAAGGGTATTCCCCGATTGTTTTTTTTCCATTAATGATGTAATTTTACATCAAATTTAAATAACACAAACGTGAGTAATTATATATTTGAAAAAACACCCAAATTGTCAGAGAGAAAAGATAAAGAGTTTTTGTGTTCCATTGGTGGTGAGGGATTAAAAGCCAGAGTTTATAGGCTATGGCATGTTGAAAACAATTTATTTTTTCATCTCAATAGTAGTAGTTTAGATTTATTTTGTCCTTACTATTTTGGCAAAAGTGAATTTTTTTTAGTAGTTTTTAAACATTAAAGTGCTATGATTGGAAAATTAATGTTATTTTTGTAAAATAGTGTATAATGTAATATCAGTCATTAAAATAAAAAAAAACCAAAAATGAAAACCAAAATGATTAGATTTTTATTATCAGTAAGCTTTTTAGTAGCTTTTAGTTTTACGTCTGAAGCTCAAATTAACGTAAAAAAGCTAGGAAGTCAAGTTAAAAGGTCTGCCGAACAGCAGGTAGAACAAAAAGTTAAAGAAAAAGCGGCGAGCGAAACACGTGAGGCACTAGATAGAGGAGGTAAAAGCCTTGATAATGCTGGTTCTAAAGCTACTTCGAGCAAGCCATCTAGTTCAGGAGAGGCTTCAAAATATGCAAACGCTCTTTATGTGAGCACTGCCGGAACTGCTAGAGGCGAAGGCACAAAAGCATCTCCTTTAAAAGATGTTCAGAAAGCCATAGACAAAGCTTCTAATGGTGATGTTATCCGCATTGCAGAAGGTAACTTCCTTGGCAATTTAGACCGTGGATGGATGGAAATTAAAGACAAGTATGTGAGTTTGGAAGGTGGCTGGAACAGCGATTTTACGGAACGCAATCCAACAAAATACATCACTCGCATTCAGCCTACAAAAGCGCAAGCAGGCACCATTGGTTCACATCTTTTAGACATACAAGTAACTTCAAATAAGCATTCTCAAATTATCATTGATGGAATTTTCTTTGATTATGGTTTTGTAAGCGAATATGCTCCAGCCGACCCAAGCGATCCTCGTTTTGGATGTCCTATAGGTTGTGAGACAGGACTTATTAAACCGGTTGGTGTGCCGCCTAACAAAGCCGTAAGACTTATCGGTGGTAAAGTGGCTGGAAAGTTAATAATACGCAATTGTATGTTCCTTAATGGTACTTTTAATGCTATTATTATGTCAAATGCGGGTGGTGATTGGGAAATCTACAATAATGTATTTGTATCCAACTTATACTCTTCTGTACAAATTGATGGTGGCTTAAACCAACAGACAAATGCACACGAATCAACCGTTGATTTTCATCACAATACCGTCTTGTTTTCGTGGACCAGAACCAAAGAGATGGAAGATATGGGCTATGGTTACCGCTTCCGCAACGGAGTAGATCACAAAGTTCACCACAATATATTCGGTTGCAATAATCTTGGTGCCCTTGACGGAACTTTTGATGATTCCACGCTTCCAGAAAGTAAAAGAAAAATTTGTTCAACCTACGACAACTTATTCTTTATGAATAAAGGGGATATTGTTCTCTCGGGTACGAGTGGCGGTAAATGGCTATATGTTCCTGGTAAACGCTTTGATGAGGTAGAGATGCTCAAAGAGTATGAAAACAACAAAGAACTTTCTGCAAATAGTAAACTTAAAGACTTTATAGAACCAGCTTATCTCAAAGGATTTGCATCCCTGAAAGTGATGACTACAGAAAACTACGATGCCAATTCTGCTGCCAACCTTTACAGAGAAGCTAACGGATTAAATAAACAAGGAACATCGACTACTCGCGTATCCATGTTTGGCAACCGCTACAACTTTGATCAGGCCATCAAACTATTTGGTGCAGAGCAAGGCTATGGAGCACAAGAAATTAAATAAACATAGGAATATCAAATAATAGACGCTTTTAAAATTAAAAAATAAATATTAACAAAACAAAAAACAAAAAAAATGGAAACGATCACGTTATTTTGCCTTTTTGGCACTGATTAGTTACCATAATTTAAATGTACTGACAAAAATCATTTTACTAACTTAAATTTACAATCGATGAAAAAAATTACATTTATTCTAGTTGCAGTCTTAATTGCATTTATGAGTTTTGGACAAAAAAGTTTAATTACAAAAAAAGTAAAACTAATTCTTTAAGCTCAATAAAACAGTTTGAGCAATCAACCACAAGCAAAACATCTGCCAAATCAGCGAAAGCAGTTGGTACAACTATCTTTTCAAGTGATTTTTCAGATCCTGATCAATGGATAATACACCATGGAACAGGAACCTCAGACGACTGGGTAATTGGTACCACTGGTCCTGATGATTATATGGGTCCGATTGCATCAACAACAGCTGCTAATGGCTTTGCTTTATTTGATTCAGATTTCTTGTGTAGTGGTAACCAAAATGCATATTTAAGTAGTTTCTCTTTTGGTTGCTCAGCATACCCAAATGTTCATATTCAATTTGAAACTTTCTACAGAAGATATCACGAAGATGGAGTTTTCGTACAAGTTAGTAATAATGGAAG
>JAQUHH010000073.1 GCA_028683685.1 Bacteroidales bacterium | reverse complement strand
GTCGCTTAGAAACCAACTTAATTTGGATTTCTCTTTTTATGGCTCTTGCACCCATGCTCGGATTTACAGGTACTGTTGTGGGTATGATTCAAGCGTTTGACTCTATTGAAGCAGCCGGTGATATTTCTCCAACGGTTGTTGCTGGAGGTATGAAAGTTGCTCTTTTAACAACTGTTTTTGGTCTTATCGTAGCGATTATTCTTCAAATTTTTTACAACTATCTTATTTCTAAAATTGAAGGACTTGTAAATACAATGGAAGATGCAACTATTTCTTTTATGGACATTATTATTAAAAATAAAAAATAGTTTCGTCTTAAATTAAAAGAAAAAACATTTTTTAAATTTAATGACTAAAAACAACAACATGAAAAATAAAATAATCAACATCATAATCTTGGTCATTGGTGTTTTAGCAACACTAGCTTGTGTTATGTTTGCTTTAAAATACGATCCTGCAGATCCTGGAAAAGCAAGTTTCTATCAAGATTCGTCGATGTATGTCACTTATTTCTTGTTTTTTGTTGCCGCATTAATTGCCATTGGTTTTGCAGTGGTACAAATAGTCAGCAATTTTAAACAAGCAAAAACAGGGTTATTTGCTGTACTTGGCTTAGTCCTGCTTTTTGGAGTTACTTACCTGCTTTCAGGTCCAAGTAATTCAGTCGTCGAACAAAAGTTTGAAGTCACTGCTCATATGGCAAAAGTCATCGGTGGTGGTATACTTTCTACATACTTACTTGTAGCTATCGTGATCTTAACAATTGTTTGGTCCGTTATTGCAAGTAGATTAAAAAACTAAAAAATTAAAGTCATGGGCAAAAAAACCCCTCAAATAAATTCAGGAGCAATGGCGGATATTTCGTTTTTGCTACTAACGTTCTTTTTGCTTACATCCTCTATTAGTACCGATCAAGGAATTTCTAGGGTCTTACCACCTCCTGTTCCAAAAGATGTAAAACCACCAGATATTAACAAGCGTAACATCATGGAAGTGTTGGTCAATCAATTCGATCAGCTGCTGATTAATGGTGAACCCGGTACTGTTGATGATTTGAAAAGTGAAGCTATGAATTTCGTTGAAAATTCAAATGACGATCCACGTTATTCTGCAAGTGAAATAAAAGAGATTGATTTATTGGGACCTGTTAAGGTTAGTAAGGGCGTAATTTCACTTCAAAATGACCGAGGTACTTCATATAATATGTATATTCAAGTTCAAAATGAGCTAACGAAAGCATATAATGAATTGCGTGATAAGTTATCACGTCAGAAGTTTGGTAAAAATTACGACGATTTGACAAGCGAAGAACAACGTAAGGCTATTGGTGATGCTATTCCAATTAGTATTTCTGAGGCTGAACCTAAAAATATTGGAGGATAAATTATGGGAAGATTTTCAAAAGCAGGTAAAAAAGAGACTCCGGCAATTAATACCGGTTCAATGTCTGACATTATTTTCATGTTTCTTTTCTTTTTTATGGTTATCACAAAAATGCGTGAAACTCAATTGTTTGTCAGAGTAACTCCACCCCAAGCTTCCGAAATTCAAAAACTTGAAAAGAAGAGTTTGGTCAGTAGTATCTATATCGGAAGTCCAACAAGATCAGATTTATACGGAACCGCACCGCGTATTCAATTAAATGATCAGTTTGCTGAACCTAGCAATATTCCAGAGTTTGTAGCCAAGGAAAAAATGGCTCGTAATGAATTTGAAAGAAATCAAATTGTAAACTCCTTAAAGGTGGATGGCGAAGTGAAAATGGGTATTGTTACTGATGTAAAACAGGAATTGCGAAAGGCCGACTCTAGAAGAGTAAACTATGCAACTCGTAAAAAAGTTTAATAGATAAAATTCAATAAAAAAAACTCAGTCATATGACTGAGTTTTTTTTTACTCTTGAATTGCTTTATTCTTTTTCGCTATATTTAATAGCTGCTTTTACAAAGTGAACAAAAATAGGATGATGATTGGCGACCGTGCTTTTGTATTCTGGATGAAATTGTACGGCAACAAACCATGGGTGTGAAGGCAGTTCTAAGATTTCAACCAAGTTTTGTTTTTCATGGATGCCCGAAAATACCATTCCTTCGTTTTGAAAGTTTTTCAGGTAGTCATTATTAAATTCATATCTGTGTCGATGTCTTTCTTGAATTACGTCTTTTTGATATATTTCAGAAGCTTTCGTATTTTGTTTAATGGCACAAGAATAGAGTCCCAGTCGCATGGTTCCGCCTTTGATGTCTGTTTCTTTTTGGTCAGCCATAATATCAATCACCGGATTTGTGGTTTTTTTGTCAATCTCAGTAGTGTGTGCATCTGGAAGATTCAGTACGTTTCTGGCAAATTCAATGACGGCACATTGCATTCCAAGACAGATTCCCAAAAATGGCACCTTGTTTTCTCGAGCCCATTTAACAGCTAAAATTTTTCCTTCAATTCCTCTTTCGCCAAAGCCAGGTGCTACCAAAACACCACTATTTCCAGCTAGTTTCTCTTCGATATCGTCTACGGACAGATATTCGGAATGAACCATATTTATCTTCACCTTGCAGTCGTTCGAGACTCCAGCGTGAACAAAAGACTCTAAAATCGACTTATAGGCATCTTTTAATTCAACATATTTGCCGACCATTGCAATGTTAACTTCTTTAGAAGGATTGTGAAGTCCTTTCAAAAATTCTTTCCATTGCACCAAATCTGGTTCGGGTGTACCAACGATTCCCATTTTTCGAAGAACTTCAGTGTCCAGAGCCTCTTCATACATTAATAAAGGAACATCATAAATGCTTTTGGCATCAATCGATTCAATTACAGATGTAGGGTCTACGTTGCAAAATAAAGCAATTTTATTTCGCATAGATTCATTCATGTGATGTTCGGTGCGACATACAATAATATCGGGTTGAACTCCTTGTTCGAGCAATGTTTTTACAGAATGTTGCGTGGGCTTGGTTTTCAATTCTCCGGCCGCTGCCAAATAAGGAACCAAAGTTAGATGAACGGAAATACACTTGTTTCCCATTTCCCATTTTAATTGTCTGAGAGCCTCTATAAAAGGGAAAGATTCGATGTCTCCAACGGTTCCGCCAATTTCGGTAATTACAAAATCGTATTTGCCAACATTCCCTAAAGTTTTCACACACCGAATAATTTCATCGGTAATATGAGGAACAACCTGTACGGTTTGTCCTAAATAATCGCCCTTGCGTTCTTTATTGATGACAGATTGATATATCTTTCCCGTTGTCACATTATTGGCTTGAGAAGTTGGTACATTGGAGAATCTTTCATAATGTCCTAAATCTAAATCTGTTTCGGCACCGTCATCGGTAACAAAGCATTCCCCGTGCTCATATGGGTTCAGAGTACCTGGATCAATATTTATATATGGATCTAGTTTTTGAATTGTAACGGAAAACCCTCGTTCTTTTAGCAGTTTTGCTAAAGAAGCAGATATTATACCTTTGCCCAGAGAGGAAGCAACGCCACCTGTAACAAAAATATATCGTGATTTTTGATTCATGTTTGAATATTTAATCCGATTAATGGAAATGTGGTTTATAAAAAAAACAAAAATACAATTTCTTTTTTGAAATTGTATTTCGTTTGCAAATATCTGAAAACTTGTTTAATATAAGATAGAAAATAATGTTTTTAACACTAAACTTTCAGAATTTATTGAATGGTTTAGAATTTATAAATAAGTTTTCAAATTGTTGCTTCTGGAGTTTTGTTTAAGTCTACGAATGGCTCTTTCTTTTATTTGACGAACCCTTTCACGGGTTAAATCAAATTTTGCTCCAATCTCATCAAGAGTAAGTTCGTGACTAACACCAATGCCAAAATATAAATTCAAAATGTCCTTTTCCTTATCGCTTAAAGAAGACAAAGTTCGTTGAATTTCGTTAAACAAAGACTCTTGCATCAATTCTTCGTCAGTATTTGAGTTGTCTTCAGGAACAAAAGTATCTACAAATCGAGTGTCATCTTCATATGAAATAGGAGCATCCATGGATACATATTTGGAATTAATTTTCATTACATCCCGAACTTTGTATTCTGGTAAATCTAAAGCTTCTGAAATTTCCGTTACTGTTGGCGGTCTTTCAAACATCTGTTCTAATTTAGAAATTTGTTTTTTGACTTTATTTAAAGAACCAACTTGGTTTAGCGGTAAACGAACAATTCTGGATTGTTCTGCAATAGCTTGCAAAATTGCTTGACGAATCCACCACACAGCATACGAAATAAATTTAAAACCTCGGGTTTCATCAAATCTGCCAGCGGCCTTAATCAATCCTAAATTCCCCTCGTTTATCAAATCGGGTAAACTTAATCCTTGATTCTGATACTGTTTTGCTACTGAAACAACAAATCTTAAATTTGCTTTTGTTAGTTTTTCCAGTGCTATTTGATCGCCCAGTTTTATTCGTTTTGCCAGTTCCACCTCTTCATCAGGAGTAATCATCTCTTCTTTGCCAATATCTTGAAGGTATTTATCCAAAGAAGCGGTTTCGCGATTGGTTATGGATTTTGATATTTTTAATTGTCTCATATATTTTTGTAGGTTTCTAAGCTAGTTTTTATCTGTACTTAACTAACTTATTATATCAATATTTGTTCAACGAAATTAGAGTATTTTGTTAGAAAGAAAAAATATAATAACATTATTTATGTTAAAATGCTGGTATTGTGTCTTTAAGCCTCGCAACTCTAAGTCCCAATCGCATAATATACTTTCATTCCGTTAGGGTAAATTCCACTAATTAAAAGGCTTCCACTGGGTTTAGTGGTGAACTCTTCAATCTGCTCTATGTTTTCAATTGCTTTTTTATTGATGGACAGAATGATAAACCCTTCTCGAATGCCTGCACTTTGAAAAATACCCGGTTCTACTTTCATCACTTGTACCCCAGTTCTGATTCGTAAGGATTTTTTCAGTTTCATGTCAACTTCTCCAAAAGTGGCTCCAAACTGAGTAACTAGATCTTTTTGTTCTTTTTTGATAATATCAAAGGTTCCCGATTTATTTCGAAGTGCCATGGAAATAGTACGATTCTTATTATTTTTTTGAATTACGGCTTCTACTTTGTCACCAGGGCGATACTGGGCCAGAATTTCCTTTAGCTCGGCATAGGTGTTTACAGGATGATTGTTTAGCGAAAGAAAAATATCTCCTTCACGAATTCCAGCGGCATATGCAGATCCGTTTTCGTCAACATGATTAATTAAGATTCCTTTTATTTCTTCTAGTTTTAGCTCATTTGCCATTTTGCTGTTTATCTCCGAAAAAGAGGCCCCCAGATAAACTTGTTGAACAATTCCATGCAATTTTAAATCTTCCGTCACTTTTTTTACGATGTTTGATGGAATGGCAAACGAATAACCAGAATAAGAGCCTGTACGAGATGCAATTGCTGCATTAATTCCAATTAATTCACCTTTTGTGTTAACCAATGCGCCACCACTATTGCCTTGATTGACAGCAGCATCTGTTTGAATGAAAGATTCAATGGAGCTGTTTTTCCCTAAAATGTTTATATTTCTGGCTTTGGCACTCACAATCCCAGCAGTTACAGTGGAGGTGAGATTAAACGGATTTCCAACGGCCAAAACCCATTCTCCCACACGGACATTGTCCGAATTGGCAAACTCTAAAATAGGGAGATTTGCAGCCTGAATTTTAATTAAAGCCAAATCGGTTAAAGGGTCGGTTCCCACGATTTCAGCTTCAAATTCTCGCTTGTCATTCAAGGTGACAAAAACGGCATTGGCGTCTTGAACCACATGATTGTTGGTTACAATATAGCCATTTTCAGAAATTATGACTCCTGAGCCAGAAGCAATAATTGGATAGCGTTTGGACTCATTCTTAAATCCAAAAAATTCAGAAAAAGGATCATTTAAACCAAAAAAGTCGTCATAAACACTGCTTTTTCTTTCAAATTCGGTTTTAATGTGAACAACTGCATGAATGCTCTTTTCGGCGGCCATTGTAAAATCTAATTCAGCAGGAACATTTGCTGTTCTTTGGCTGTATGCGAATACGCCTATAATGGATAAAAATACCCATAAAAAAATCTTCTTTTTCATGTTTTTATTATTTTAAAAATCGTAATTTTGAGAAAATGTTTCGCTAATATGCGGAGTTTAAATACAATGCAAAGGATGTACCATTTGTTTGTATGTTGAACTTAAGTTTTGTTAATTTACGATGTTCATTACGTTTACTAGGTTGATTTTTTAAATCAAAACTACATTAACAAACTTTAGAAAAACATCCACTGACAGGCTTGCCATTTTGTCAGTTTTTTTTATAACTTTGTCAGTTCTAAAACAATTAATTATTAATGGATATTCAGGCTGTAAAATTAAGATTCGGAATCATTGGTAACTCTGTATTATTGGAGCGAACCATTCGCATTGCCATGCAGGTTGCACCTACGGATTTATCAGTTTTGATAACGGGGGAAAGTGGAGTTGGAAAAGAAAATTTTCCAAAAATAATTCATCAACACAGCGCTCGCAAACACGGTCCATACATTGCTGTAAACTGTGGTGCTATCCCCGAAGGGACTATAGATTCCGAATTGTTTGGTCATGAAAAAGGAGCTTTTACAGGAGCTCATGAAGCCCGAAAAGGATATTTTGAAGTTGTTAATGGAGGGACTATATTTTTAGACGAGGTTGCAGAAATGCCCCTTTCTACGCAAGCAAGATTGCTTCGAATATTAGAATCCGGTGAGTTTATCAGAGTAGGTTCTTCGAAAATTCAAAAAACAGATGTTAGAGTAGTTGCAGCTTCAAATGTTGAAATTCCAGAAGCCATCCAACATGGAAAGTTTAGAGAAGATTTGTTTTATCGACTCAATACAGTTCCTATTAAAGTACCTTCTTTGCGTGAGCGAAAAGAGGATATCTTGCTGTTGTTCAGGAAGTTTTGTGTTGATTTTTCGGAAAAATTTCGGATTCCGGTCATTCAACTTAGCGATTCTGCTTCCGAAATTTTGAAAAATTATCGCTGGCCTGGCAATGTTCGTCAGTTAAAAAATGTGGCAGAACAGGTGTCCATTATCGAACAAGTTCGAGAAATAGATGCGGCTACACTTTTGAAATATCTTCCTACTAATGCTCAACACAGCGATTTGCCCGTACTTTATAAGGGACAGAGCAAAACTAAATCGGAAAATTTTGAACGCGAACTTATTTTTAATTTTTTGCATGACTTGAGACGGGACGTGCAGGAAATGAAAGGTTTGATTGGAGAAATTATTAAAAGTGGTCAGATTTCTCCTGAATTTATTAAAAAGGCGAGTATGATTAGTCATATACCTGATAATGAAGTGTTTGATTTTCCAGATAAAATTAAACATTATAGTTCAAACCCAAATATCGAAAATCTTCCAGTGGACGAATATGAATATGAAGAGCACGAAGTGGAAGAAACCATTGCCATTGATGAATCTCTTTCCATTCAAAAAGTGGAAAAAGAATTGATTAAAAAGGCTTTGGAAAAATATAACGGACGTCGGAAATTAGCAGCTCAGGAGCTTGGTTTTTCAGAACGTACATTGTATCGGAAAATTAAAGATTATGAACTTGAATAATACATTATTTGTATGAAAAATGATATTTTTATACTTGATTTTAAAAGAACATACATTCAAATTTTGTTGAATTTTTTGTTGATGATTGGTTTTTCTTCTTGTGGAATGTATTCTTTTACAGGAGCTTCCATTCATCCTGAAGCAAAAACAATTTCTATTGAAACTTTTCCCAATCTTGCTTCAATGGTAAATCCAACATTAAGTCAGGAGTTTACAGATGCTTTGCAAGATAAATTTCAAAGTCAAACCAGCTTGACGGTTGTAACTTCAAGTGGAGATTATGAAATAGAAGGAGAAATTGTAGGTTATTCCACTTCGCCAATGGCGATACAAGGCAACGAAACGGCCGCTTTAAATCGTTTAACCATTGCGGTTAATGTTCGTTTTACAAATAAATTTTCGGATAAAGATAATTTTGAGCAACGTTTTAGTAGATATGTTGATTACGATAGTTCTCGAAATTTATCAGAAGTAGAACAAGAATTGGTCAAACAAATTAATGAAGTTCTTGTTGAGGATATCTTCAACAAAGCTGTTGTAAATTGGTAATACGATATTTTTATATTATGACAAAACAAGATTTTTTTCATTACGCAGAGCATCCAGAATTAGTTAATTCCGAGCAATTTAATGATTTTGAAGCCATTGCAAAAATATATCCCTATTTTCATGCAGGACAGGTTTTAAAACTTTTGGCATCCAAGGAAAAAGATACTGATATATTTGAAAAAACACAATCAGAAACTTCTATTTTTATTGCTAAGGCTACAGTTGTTTTTGAATTGCTTTTTCCAGAATTGCTACCTTGTTTTTCGACTCAAATTTCCGAGTCGGATTCAGTTATAGAATTAGAAAAAGAGGTAATACCAAAACAATCAATAGAAAATCCGAATTTAAAGGTAAAAGAAGAAGTTGAAAAAGAAAAATCTCAAGAAGAGCTAAAGTTTATTTTTGAAGCTCGTTTGCAAGAGATTGCTCATGAAAAAGGAGAAATAGATGTCACAAAGATTGAAACAAATAGCGATTTAATAAAAAAGGATATTTTAGAAGAAACATCAAATAAGGTTTCAGAGAAAATAGAAAATAAAAAAAATCAAGAAAAAAATAAAATTGAAAAATTAGCAAAAACTTTTATTGAAAATCCCCCACGAATAGTATTGAGTAATGATGATTCAGCGAGTGATAAAACCCGAAAGATGGCTGAAAAAAGCATTATAGATCCAGAAGATTTATCAAGTGAGACTTTGGCAAAGATTTATGTTAAACAAGGACATTACGATAAGGCAATAAAAATATATAAAGCATTGAATTTGAAAAATCCAGAAAAAAACATTTACTTTGCAAACCAAATTGAAGAAATTAATAAACTGAATAACAAATCTAAATAAAAGAAACTATGTTTGTATTTTTAATGGTGTTGGCTATTATAGTCTGTATATTGTTGATTTTGATCGTGTTAGTTCAAAATCCAAAAGGAGGAGGTTTAACTTCTAACTTCTCTGCGTCCAACCAATACATGGGTGCTCGCAAAACGGCTGATTTATTGGAAAAAGCAACATGGACATTAGCAATTGCACTTGTTGTAATTAGCTTTTTAGCTGCCTTTTCAGTGCCAAGACAAGAAGTTGAATTTGACCAAACTCAATTAAATCAAGAACAAACGGAAGCGCCTGCTCAGCAAGCTCCCGCAGAAGGAATTCCTGCTGAATAAGCTCCTGCTCAACAATAGCACAAACAAGAAATAAAAAAAGAGACGAAAATCGTCTCTTTTTTTATTTCTTGTTTGTCGAGAAAATAGGAGCAAATTTAAATATTATTTATAATTTTTGGAATGTTTCCTTTCCCTCCACTCTCTCAAATTCACTATCAATGGGGCTATTTAGAAAT
>JAQUHH010000072.1 GCA_028683685.1 Bacteroidales bacterium | reverse complement strand
CCGACGCCGGAAACATCAAACAAAAATACAAAGACGTTCTTTTACATCATGCAATTGCTTTTGAAGAGGGAAAACACACTTCATCAATCATACTCAAATCAAAACTCATCATTAAAAGTCCTGGAATTCCAGAAACAGCGAACATCATAAAACAGTGTCGCTCGAAAAACATTCCCATCATTTCGGAGATTGAATTTGCCGATCGCTACAACAACGGAATCAATATTGGAATTACTGGCAGCAACGGAAAAACAACCACTACGGTTCTTTTAGGTCAAATGCTAAGAAAAGAGTATGCATCTGTTTTTGTAGGTGGAAATCTGGGAAATAGTTTTGCAATGGCACTAACAGAGCAAAATTTCAAATACAACATACTGGAATTAAGCAGTTTTCAACTGGAAAACATGTACAAATTCAGAGCGAATATCGCCATTATTACCAACATTACCCCCGATCACCTCGACCGACATGGAAGCATGGAAAACTACATTGCTTCTAAACTCCGAATCACTCAAAATCAAACGGAAGACGATTATCTCATTTACTACTACGACGACCCCGTCTTACGAAATGCAATTGCAACTACAAATATAAAAAGTAAATGCATTCCCTATTCTCTGGAAACTAGATTTGAAGGAGATGGAGCATGGATTGAAAACAAAAAAATGATTATTAAAATTAATTCTAAAACAAGCACTATGAGCATCGAAAAACTTGCACTACAAGGAAAACACATATTACAAAACTCAATGGCAGCATCGGTCGGTTCTAAACTGGTAGATGTTAGAAAAGCTAAGATTCGTGAAAGTTTGGCTGATTTTGAAGGTGTGGAGCATCGCTTGGAACATGTTGCTTCCATCAGAGGTGTTAAATTTATTAATGACTCGAAAGCGACCAATGTAAACTCTACCTGGTATGGCCTGGAATCTATGACCAAACCAGTGGTTTGGATTGCTGGAGGAGTAGACAAAGGCAACGATTACAGTGCTTTGATAGGCTTGGCACAAAACAAAGTCAAAGTCCTAGTATGCCTGGGTATCGACAACGAGAAATTAATTCGAACTTTTCAAGGAGTTATTCCCAAAATTATCGAAACACACAATATGACAGATGCTGTTATCAAAGCCTATTATGCTGCCGAAAAAGGAGATGTAGTGCTTTTATCGCCAGCCTGTGCAAGTTTCGATTTGTTTGAAAATTATGAAGAAAGAGGACTTGAGTTTAAAAAACAAATAGCCGAATTATAAAAAAACCATAAAATGAATCGAATACTTTCAAAAATAAAAGGCGATAAAGTAATATGGGTGGTTATTATAACCTTATCATTCATTTCCATGATGGCTGTTTACAGTTCCACGGGTGCTTTGGCGTATCGTAAACAAGCCGGAAATACGGAATATTATTTGATTCGACATTTTGCCATTATGGTTTTTGGAATTAGCTTCACGTATGTTTGTCATCTACTCAAATATACTTTTTATGCAAAGTTTGCCAAATTGCTTATGATTCTCTCCATCCCAATGCTCCTCTATACGCTTACTTCTGGTTCGGAAATTAATGAAGCAAGCCGTTGGATGGTCATCCCAATTATTAATATATCTTTTCAGACATCGGATTTTGCTAAACTGGCAACGGTTATATTTTTGGCTTTTTATCTGACCAAAAACCAAGAAACCATTACCGATTTTAAAACTGGTTTTATTAAAGTATTCTATTGGATAATTCCCGTTATTGCTTTAATTCTTCCAGCAAACTTTTCAACAGCAGCCCTATTGGGTATTACATGTATGGTAATGTTGTTTGTGGGCAGAGCCAAAATTTTAGACCTAGCAAAAATTACAGGCGTTATTGTATTGTTGTTCGTCATCTTCGTTACCATTGTGATGAACAGTCCCAATACCGGACGCGTTGGAACATGGAAAAACAGAATTGATAATTTCTTAAGTGAATCAAATACCGAAGCAAATTACCAAGCCGACCAGTCTAAAATTGCCATTGCCAGTGGATATCCCTTCGGAAAAGGACCTGGAAATTCTACGCAACGAAATTTCCTTCCTCATCCCTACTCCGACTTCATTTTTGCAATTATTATCGAAGAATTTGGATTTCTTGGAGGATTTATCACGGTGGTGCTCTATTTAATATTACTATTTCGAGGAATCCGAATTGCGATAAAAAGCCCCGGCTCATTCGGGGCATTTCTGGCCATCGGCATCAGTTTTATCATTGTGCTTCAGGCAATGATAAATATGGCTGTAGCCGTAAATCTCATTCCAGTAACAGGTCAACCCCTGCCTTTGGTCAGCATGGGGGGAACATCTCTCTGGTTTACAAGTATTTCTCTAGGTATTTTATTGAGCGTCAGTAAAGAAATTGAAAATGAAGATCTATCAGAGATAAAAGAAATAAAAAATAAAATTAATACAATTAAGGAGGTTACCGATGAAGAATAAATTTATTATTAGCGGTGGAGGTACTGGCGGACATTTGTTTCCAGCAATAGCCATTGCCAACGAAATAAAAAACTTCGACAAGGAAGCTGAAATCTTATTTGTCGGAGCGAAAGGTCGAATGGAAATGAGCCGTGTTCCAAAAGCAGGATACGATATTATTGGCCTGTCAGTAGCTGGGTTTCAAAGAAAAGTAAATCTTAAAAACATTCTCAAAAACACAGTTTTCCCTTTTAAACTGACATGGAGCATGATCTCGGCAATGACCATAATCAAGCGATTTAAACCCAATGTTGTGATTGGAGTTGGCGGGTATGCTAGTGGTCCAACACTGCGAATGGCCGCTTTCTTAGGAGTGCCAACATTGATTCAAGAACAAAACTCATTTCCTGGAATAACCAACAGAATGTTGGCTAAAAAAGCAAAAAAAATATGTGTTGCCTATGAAGAAACCAAAGAATACTTTTCTGAAAAGAAAATGGTTATTACCGGCAACCCCATTCGAAAAGATATTTTGGATATTAAACCCAAAAACGAAGAAGCCTACAACTATTTTAAACTTGATCCAAACAGAAAAACAATTGCTGTAATTGGTGGAAGCCTCGGCTCTAAAACAATGAATGTCAGCATTGAAGCATGTTTGGGGAAAATTAGGGACAATAATATCCAACTTATCTGGCAAACGGGTGAAAAATATTATTACCATTTCTTCGAATCAGACAAAAGCAATATCGAAAGTGGTATTAAAATCACCCCTTTTGTCGACCGCATGGACTATTTATATAGCATTGCCGATATTGTGGTTTCCAGAGCGGGAGCACTTTCAATTTCGGAACTCTCATGCTTGGGCAAACCCACCATTTTAATTCCTTCGCCAAATGTAACGGGCGATCATCAAATGAAAAACGCAAAAGTTCTGGCAAATGCCAATGCTGCCATTTTAATAAAAGACAAAGATGCCCTCGAAGAACTCGGAGAAGTGCTCATAAATACGATTAACGACGAAACAAAATTGAATCAACTTTCTGAAAATATTCAAACGTTTGCATTTCCAAATGCAGTGCAAAACATTGTGAAAGAAATATATAAATTGAAGAAATAAAATGAAAAACATCCGTCATAAAACTGTTTACTTTCTCGGCATTGGAGGCATTGGAATGAGTGCTTTGGCAAAATTCTATGTCGAACATGAAGCAAATGTTTATGGCTACGACCTAACTCCTTCTCACATTACGGATGAACTTACAAAACAAGGGGTGAAAATTCACTTTGAAGACAATCCTTCCCTGCTTCCTCCAAAAATCGATTTGGCAATTTATACTCCGGCCATCCCGAAAAATCACAAAGAATATAATTTCCTAAAAAAGCAAAATGTAAAACTTCTAAAACGTGCTCAAATTTTAGGAGAAATTTCAGAAGAGTTTAACACCATTGCCATTGCTGGAACTCATGGAAAAACTACTACAACGGCAATATGTGCTCAAATTTTTAAAGCAGCGGGACACAAAATAAATGCATTTATTGGTGGCATTGCAAATAATTTCAAATCAAATTGCTTTTTCGAAAACAAAGCCCAGTTTTTAATTGTAGAAGCCGACGAATTCGACCGATCTTTCCTTACACTTAGCCCAAATACGGCCATAATTACGTCGATGGATGCCGATCATCTGGACATTTACAACAATACCGAAAACTTAATTTCGTCATTTTACGATTTTATCGAAAAAATCAAACCAGGCGGTACACTGATTTATCATGTCTCTTTAAAAGTTCCAGAAACGCATCGCATAAACACTCTTAGCTATAGCGTAAACAACTCTGAAGCAGATATTTACGCTTCCAACATCTCGTATCGTCAAGCAAGCTATACGTTTGATCTTCATTTTAAAGATAAAATTTTCAAGAATTTGAAATTTAACTTCTCGGGCCATCACAATCTCGAAAATGCCATTGCCGCTTGTGGAGCACTGCTCCTGCAAAACAGGATTTCAGAAATCGAATTATCAAACGCTCTCTCTTCATTCCAAGGTGTTCACCGCCGTTTTGAAATCGTTTTTGATTCTGAAAAAACAACTCTAATTGACGATTACGCTCACCATCCAACAGAAATAAGAAACTGCCTCAGCTCGATAAAAGCAAAATATCCCGACAAAAAAATCACGGTTGTTTTTCAACCTCATCTTTTTTCTCGAACTCAAAACTTCGCCGATGATTTTGCAAAAGCCCTTTCTGCTGCTGATAGAATTATTTTGCTAAATATTTATCCAGCACGGGAAGAACCCATCAAAGGCATTGATTCACAATTTCTATTGGATAAAATTCAATCATCCGATAAAAAACTGGTAAATGATGCACAATTGGCAGACCAGTTTAAGGATAATTCTCATCAAG
Source organism: Bacteroidales bacterium (assembly GCA_028683685.1). GTDB lineage: Bacteria > Bacteroidota > Bacteroidia > Bacteroidales > WCHB1-69 > JAQUGA01. The sequence goes on along the minus strand of JAQUHH010000072.1, from coordinate 4,775 downwards.
TTATCGTCATGATGGGTGCTGGAAACATCGACAGACTGGTTCCCCTCGTGAAAAAACAACTCGAAACAAACAGCACATTATGAAAAAGAAAATAGCCATCATATCAGTCTTATCAATCCTCGCGATTTCGGGCATTCTCTTCACCATTGTGATGCATGGGAAACAGAGTTGCAAAGAGGTCAAAATTCAGATAAACTATGATAATAGCTTGCCTTTTATCAAAGATTATGAAATCTTGAACATTGTAAAATCAGTATATCCAGAAATTCTTAGCACCGAAATTTCCGACATTAATTTATCTGAAATTAAGACTGCAATTCTAATTAATCCATATGTCGAAAACACAAATCTTTCAATGGATTTAAATGGAAACTTGCACGTCAAAATCAAGCAAAAGAAACCTTTGGCTAGAGTTTTTAATAAAAAAGGTGAATCTTTTTATATTACTTACGACAAAAGACTCATGCCCATTTCTTCGTTTGGTAGCGAAAGAGTGGTTGTTGCTTCTGGCGAAATTAACACTTCATACAATGATTCAATCGTTATTAAAGAGCTCTTTTCAGCAGACAATAGTATTGAAAATAGTATTCTTTTTAAAATTTACAAAACGGCTATTCACATTAGTAAAAACCCTTTTTTGAAAGCCCAAATCGATCAGATTTACATTACCGAAAAACGAGAAATTGAGTTAATCCCAAGAGTTGGAGATCAGCTCATTATATTGGGTGACATCAATGATTTGGAAATAAAACTTCAAAACTTAGAAATGATGTATCAGCAAGGCTTTCAAAAGGTTGGCTGGGAAAAATACAGCATTATAAATTTAAAATATCGCAATCAAGTAGTATGCACAAGAAAATAACAATAATATGGAAAACAACGAAATTATAGTAGGATTAGATATTGGGACCACCAAAATAGCTGTTTTGGTAGGTCGCAAAGACAAGAACGGGAAATTAGAAATTATTGGATCGGGCAAAACAGAATCTACCGGAGTTGCCAGAGGTCAAATTTCGAATATTGGGGAAGCTGTTATGTCCATACAAACAGCCATTCGAGAGGCCGAAATAAAATCGGGCGTCGAAATTGGATCTGTGGTAGTAGGCATCGCCGGACAGCACATCAAAAGCATCCAACATCGAGGAAGCATTCTTCGTTCCGATACTTCAGATGAAATATCAAGAGCCGATGTGCAAAAACTGATAGACAATATGCATAAATTGGTGGTTAAGCCAGGTGAAAAAATCATTAATGTAATTCCTCAAGAATACATTGTCGACCGCGAACACATAACAACCAATCCAATTGGCATGAACGGCGTTGAACTCGGTGCAAACTTTCATATTATTACGGGAAATGTAAGTGCGATTCAAAATATTTTTAAATGTGTAGAACGCGTTCATTGCGAAGTGGAACAAATTATGCTCGAACCGCTGGCAGCAGCAAGTTGCGTTTTGAGTGACGAAGAAAAAGAGGCCGGTGTGGTTCTGGTAGATATTGGAGGAGGCACCACCGATATTGCTATTTTTCATGACAAAATTGTACGCCACACTGCCGTAATTCCATTGGGGGGAAATATTGTAACAGAAGACATTAAAGAAGGATGTGCCATTATCAAAAGTCAAGCAGAGGCACTAAAAGTAAGATATGGATCTTGCCTGTCGGAACAAAATAGAGACGACGAAATTGTTACCATTCCTGGACTAAAGGGAAGAACACCGAAAGAAATTTCACTCCGAAGCTTGGCAAGTATTATTCAAGCTCGGGTAGAAGAAATTATTGAACAAGTTTTTTATGAAATAAGAAACAGTGGCCTCGATCGTAAACTCATCGCTGGCATTGTTATAACAGGTGGTGGATCACAAATGAAACACATCAAAGAACTCACAGAGTTTATTACGGGCATGGATGTTAGAATTGGATTGCCCAGCGAACACCTATCGGAAAAAGTGCCTCAAGAACTTCTGACTCCCATCTACTCCACAGGAATTGGTTTAGTGATTCAGGGCTTCGATGAAAAATATTCATTGCTGAACTCCGATTCTGAAGAAGAAAATGAAAAAACTTCTAAAACAACGAGAAGAAAAAAGGAAAAAGAAAAAATGGGAAACCCAAGACCACCGATTTCGGGGGCAAAAATTGCCGAAATTTTCAAAAATATGTTCTCCGGAGATGAGGGAATTAAATAAGGGGGATACTAACAACTTTTTGTTGATAAAAAACACCTGAAAGGGTGTAAAACTTAATGATAAATGATAACTTTATAAAAAAATTGTAGAATGCAAAATAATCAGTTTGAAGACATGGATATGAACAACATAACGAACGACGAAATTTTAAACTTTGAACTACCCAAAAACCAATCCTCCATTATCAAGGTAATTGGTGTTGGTGGTGGTGGCTGCAATGCAGTAAAACACATGTATGAACAAGGCATCAAAGGTGTTGATTTTATTGTTTGCAATACCGATGCACAATCACTTCAAACCAATCCTGTCCCAAATCAAATACAAATAGGAAAAGGACTTGGAGCTGGATCGATTCCATCGGTTGGGCGCGAGTCTGCCATCGAAAATATTGATAAGCTAAAAAAAGCCATCGACAACAATACCGAAATGATTTTTATTACTGCCGGAATGGGTGGCGGAACCGGCACTGGTGCGGCTCCAATTATTGCTCAGATTGCAAAAGAGATGGGCATTCTGGTGGTTGGAATTGTAACCATTCCTTTTGGATTTGAAGGACGCAAACGCCGTCAATATGCAGATGAAGGAATAAATGAATTAAAAGAAAATGTGGATGCACTTTTGGTCATTTGCAATGACAAACTTCGTGAACTTTACAGCGATTTGAAAATGACCGAAGCCTTTGGTAAAGCGGATGACATCCTTGCTACTGCAGCAAAAAGCATAGCCGAAATTATCACCTGTGTTGGTGGCATTAATGTGGACTTGGAAGACGTAAAAACGGTAATGAAACAAAGTGGCGTTGCAATCATGGGTTCGGGGAAAGCCGAAGGCGAAAACAGAGCCATCAATGCAGTAGAAATGGCATTGGCATCACCCCTGCTTAACGACAACAACATTACCGGTGCAAAAGATATATTGCTGTATATTTCTTTTGGAACGGACGAAATAACCATGGACGAGGTTACCGATATTTCTGATTATGTGGTTGAAGAAGCTGGATCTGACGTAAATGTTATTTGGGGATATGGTCAGGATGACACTCTCGAAAACAATATTTCTGTTACCATTATTGCCACCGGATTTGAAGCTAGCGATGGCGACTTTACGATTATGAACAAGGCTAAACAACCGATTAATCACGTTTTAGAAACGGAACAAGTTTCACAAAAACCAAAAGACGAAAACTCGAACGAATTAACTGAATTTACGCTTAATGGACCCACTTCCAAAACACGAAATCAAGAAACATCTTCTACTACTGGATTTGGCACAAACACAAAAACACCAACTAGTCAAATCTCTCAAAATCAGGAACCAAGAATTGTTCATCAACTTTTTGATGAACAAGACGATACGTTTACTTTTGAAAATCAGTTTGAAGAACCCATCCAAGAAGGAAGCCGACAAACGGCAACTGAAATAAAACCAAATCCCATTTCAATTCCAACCGAGACTTATGTTAATGACGTAGATAGATTGGCGAAACTCAGACAAACCAACAACAGCATTAAAACAACAGAAGGCTTGGATGAGATTGAACGCATTCCCGCATACATGAGGAAAAATGTAAGCATTTGCAACAATCAATCGGATTATGAAACGGAAAAACAGGATTTTATTATGGAAATCAAAGATAAAGAAGTTGAAATAAGACGACAAAATCCCTATCTTCACGACAACGTTGATTAATCATGAAATATTCGAACCTATTAAACAATGACCTTAAACAAGCAATGCTTGCTCGAGATAAGACGAAACTCGAAGCACTAAGAGCACTGAAATCAGCCTTTACAAATGCTTTATCCGAAAAAGGACACAAGGACGAATTATCCGATGATGAAGAGTTGCAAATAATCCGAAAACTGATCAAACAACGTATTGACTCAGCACAGATATATCAAGAACAAAATAGAAACGATCTTTACGAACCCGAAATAGCTCAGGCTGAAGTCTTGAAAAAATATCTTCCCCCTCAAATGGAAACATCGGAAGTAGAAGAAATTGTAAAAAGAATTATTCAAGAAACGGGTGTAAGTTCCATAAAAGAGATGGGGAAAATAATGAGCATCGCCTCTAAAGAGATGCAAGGAAAAACGGACAATAAAACAATCTCCGAAGCCATAAAACATTTGCTCTCATAAACAACATCATAAAATCAAAAAAAGGGCTGTTCGCATTAGCGACAGCCCTTTTTGCTTTTCAAAATATTATTTGCCTGATTTCTGATACGTTGCAATAATGGTATCTTGTTGAGCTCCATCGCTCACCCAATACTGCCACTTTAATTGCTGGGTGTTCTGAATATTTCCATCGCCCATAGTGACAAATTCCGCTACATTTTGTTGAGGTAATTCAATGTTGTTTCCAATTAAATAAGCAAAAGCACTGTCCAATAAACCATGAAAATTTGAAATCCAAATTTTCCGGCTGTTATCTTTGTCTTTTGATATTTTCACCACATAATTTGCCTTTGCTAAAGTTTGATCGTACACCGACCAGGATCCTACAATTTTATCTCGATCATCAATCGACGGGTCTACGGGGTCTTTTTCACAATAAATCAGAACCATGGCTCCGATTAGAATA
>JAQUHH010000071.1 GCA_028683685.1 Bacteroidales bacterium | reverse complement strand
GAAATTGCTCATAATAAAGTGATGGCATACATTCAAGACCATCAATTAAATATGGGTCAAGTAATGAATTGTTTACGATTATCGCTTGTTGGTGAAGCCAAAGGTCCAGATTTATTTGAAATTATCGACTTTATTGGCGCCAAAGAAGCTGCTCTCCGAATTGAAAAAGCCATACAAAGCATTCGTTTATAATGCATTCACACATTGGAGAAATATATGCCGCTATAACGGCTTTATTTTGGACATTCACTGCTTTGGCTTTTACTTCGGCAGGAAAAAAAATCGGCTCTTTGGCAGTCAATTTTTGGCGTCTAATTGTCGGATTATTTTTTGTTTTACTTTGGGGCACAATTACTTTAGGAACTACTTTCCCGCTTGATGTTCCCTTAATGGGATGGGTTTGGCTACTTGTATCTGGTTTTATTGGAGTCTTTTTGGGCGATTTATTTCTCTTCAAAGCATTTATTATAACGGGGCCCAGAGTAGCATTGCTTATTATGACATTATCACCCCCAATGGCAGCTCTTTTGAGTTACTTTTTTCTAGGCGAAACCATGAGTCCAATTGCCATTTTGGGCATGGTCATGGGATTAATTGGCATTGGAATGGTTATAATAAGCAGAAAAGAAAAAAAAGCAGGAGAAATAAGTTCAAAAAAACTAGCTTTGCGATATTCTGCCAAAGGAATTTTATTTTCACTGGTAGGAGCCATTGGGCAGGCATCGGGTTTGGTAATGAGTAAAGCAGGTCTAGAATATGTGGACTCCGCTTTTCATGCTACACAAATTCGACTGTATGCCGGACTGTTTGGTTTTCTTCTATTAATTAGCTATTTAAGACGCTGGAAGCAAATTTTTACCGCTGCAAAAAACATCAAAGCATTTGCCACATTATCGTTGGGAGCATTTTTTGGACCTTTTTTAGGCATCAGTTTCTCCATGCTTGCCATAACCTATGCCAATCCTGGTATTGTACAAACCATCACCTCAGCCAATCCAGTATTAATTATTCCTTTTTCCATTTTCGTATTCAAAGAAAAAGTTCAACTCATTGAAATTATTGGAGCTATTGTTGCCGTTGCAGGAGTTACTTTGTTTTTCGTATAAAACTACTTTTTCTCTTCGATAAAATCTCCGTTAAGACTAAAAATCAGAGTTTTATTTAATTTTCCTCTCTTTTTATAGAGTTCGACTACATAACTTGATTTTGCTTTTTTTTCAACAAAAAGGCGAATGACTCTGAATTTTGGAAGATTTTCTTTCAAATAATTTGAAATTTTCAAAGGCAAATACTTTATTTCTAAATCCCACTCTGATGACATAAAACTACCTCCACCAGTGATGTTAATACGTCCAGGAGAATCTGATGAATTCACTTTAGCAGTATAGTTTCCAGAGAGTTCATTCCATTCCAAAATTTCCACACTGGGATATAAATCCCTTAATGTTTTTTTTACAAAAAAAGGAACTTCTTCTTCTGTTACCAGCTTTGGAACCTGAGCTTGAATCTCAAAAACCAAAAAAAAGAGAATTAATAATACGTATTTTTTAATGAATAAGTCCACCTATTACCTCCTTTATATTAATGATACCAAACATGTGTAATGAAGAGAAAAATATAATTACAACGAGCATCCATCGAACAAAATTGGCACCCCAATCGCTTGCCCATTTTGAGGCGATATACGCTCCAATAATATTGCCCACGGCATGTGTTAATCCAAAATCCCACCGAACTTGATCGTTGGTAATAAAAACAATGAGGGTAAACGGAACATACAAAAGTACTAAAAGATTTTTCATGGCATTGGCTCTAACCAAGTCGTAACCAGCACCTAAAACCAATCCAATCAGCAAGAAATAACCTATTCCAACATGAATAACGCCCCCATATATTCCAATAAAAAAGAAAAGAACCATCATCCAAATCGGTGTTTTTTTCTTTATTAAATCTTCTTTCCCTTTTAACCAAACCGACGGATTATAAATTAAAAAGAAAAGCATAAAAAGCATTATGACCCCAAAATAAATTTCAATCATTTGCTGATCAATATTTATTACCAGCAAGGATCCCAATATTGAACCAAGGACCGTAGGAATACCTAAGGCGAGAGCTTTCGAAGTATCGAGTATTTTTTTCTTTTTAAAATTCCGAACTGCCACAATGTTTTGAAAAATAATAGGAACTCGATTCGTTCCATTGGCAACGTTGGCAGGAAGTCCCAAAAGCATCAATACGGTGAACGAAATGATGGTTCCTCCCCCAGCCAAAGTGTTGATAAAACCAACAAAAAGCCCAGATACTACCAATGCTATAATTTCGAAAGTTTGCATATTGTAAAAAAAATTCTTTGCAAAAATAGTAATTTTGCTTCGGGTATACTACTTAATGCTCATTTGTTTACACTAGTGATGAATAATTATAATGACAAAACAACATGTTAAGCCAATTTTTAATTACGCTTCGAGCATTTGACAAATTTCTACAAATTGATCTACATTAAGCTGCTCAGGGCGATTATTTAAATAGAAATCATCAATTTTTGTTCGGTCAACAGTGAGTGGTTTTATAGAATTTCGAATGGTTTTCCTTCTTTGGTTAAATGTGGTTTTTACCACTTGAAAAAAGAGTTTTTCATTGCATGGCAATACAAAATTTTCTTTGCGAACAAATCGAACCACGCCAGATTGAACTTTTGGGGGGGGTGAAAAAACATCAGGGGAGACCGAAAAAAGATATTCAATATTATAATAAGCTTGCATTAAAACACTCAAAATACCATACTCTTTAGAACCCGAAGGGGAGGCTATACGCTGGGCTACCTCTTTTTGAAACATGCCCACCACTTCTACTACCATATTGCGGTTTTCTAAAACTTTAAACAGTATTTGACTGGAAATATTATAAGGAAAATTGCCAATAATGGACAATTCTGACTTAAATAATGAGACCATATCTAGTTTTAAAAAATCTCCTTCAATAATATTCAAATCTGGAAATTTTTCTCTTAAAAACTCTACCGATTCAGTATCAATTTCCGAAACCAGAAAATGCGGAAATTCGGGTTTTAAAAACTGCGTTAAAACGCCCGTTCCGGGTCCTATTTCTAGAGTTTCTCGGTTTTTTTCCTGAAGTGCATCTACAATTTTTCGGGCGATGTTTTGATCCACCAAAAAGTGTTGTCCTAAATGTTTTTTCGCTCTGACGTATGGGGTCATTTATTTGTTTTTAATTTAAAGCATCTCCTCTTAAAACTCTATATCGTTGTCGAGCTTCCTGAGTAAGAAGACTGCCTGGGAAATTGCTGATTAATTCTTGATAAAACTCCATGGCTTTACTTTTGTTTTTCAGATAAAAGTGCTGAATTTCAGCGCGTAAAAACCACGCATCATCCACGTATAGTTCCGAAGGATAAAAAGCAATCATTCGATTGAGCAAACTATCGGCTTCGTTATACAATCCTTGTTTGACTTTAATCTCTGCCTTTTTATATAAAACCTCATCAAAAAGTGAATCATATAAACCAACCATAAAAATTGAATCCAAAGTTTGCAATGCTTTTTCGTCTTGATTTTTAAAGATCAACAAATCAGCACGAGCATACATTTGCAATGCTTTGTTAATCTCATCTTCTTCGTCTAAATTATCATCAATGGTAAAATAGAGTTCCATGGCGTCGTTGGCTATCAGCCTGGTGGTTGCCGATCGAAGAATATCCAATTGTGCTTTTGCCCATTCAAATTCTCCAATATAAAAAGAGAGTTTTGCACTTTTAAATTTAGCAGTGTGTCCCAATGTGTCGTTTGGAAAATCTTTATCGACTTGTGCATACAATAAAGCAGCATCCCAAACCTCATCATTAAACAATTTTATATCTGCTAAATCAATTTTTGACAAAGCTTTATCGTGTGCCGAAATTCCTGGATAAGCGATTAAGCTATCCAGCATCTGCATCGCCAATTGGTCTTTATTAAGATAAAAGGCATTAATATGAGCGTGATTTCTGATAATATCAGCAATTCCAGGATTAAAACCAATTTCATTGATCACTTTAAAATATTCCTTGTCAATTTGTTTAAGATTAGATATTTGTACCGGATACGAAGAGGTGATTTTACCAAATCGCACTTTGAGCAGTTCCAATTGGCTCAACACATACAAAGTATTGTCTTTCCCTTTGGCAAGAAGATATTGATAGGCATCTATGGCTACATCCCACTGCTTATTTTGAGCGGCTACTTTGGCAATATCAAAAACTCGATCTCCATTTTCTTTGTATCTTCTGTCGATGGCTTTAGCTTGAAAAAGAGCTGTTTCAAAATCTAAGTTTTGAACCGAAAGCCAAAGCAACAAAATAGAAAAAGAGAGTTTATCAGGATGTTTTTGTGTTTGTTTTAAAGTATTTACTCGGATAAGCTCATAAATAGAATTATCCTCATCATTGAGCAACAAGTTTTGCAATCTATTTTGCACACTGATTAAATCCTGAAGATTGTTGTCGATGATTTTAAAATACTCCTCTAGGGCGGGTTCAACTTGCCCAAGACGCTCGTATGTTCCAGCAATTTCGTATGTAAACTCGGTGGGCGAACGCATTAATTTTCGTCCCTGTTGATACGTTTGTATGGCATATTCGGGCTGACGACGAGAGGCAAAAGCATTGGCTAAATCACTAATGTAAAACCGCTCTGCCGGCATCGATTTAATGGCATCTTCATACTCTTTGGATGCTTTTGAAATTTGATTGTTTGACTCATAAACATAGCCCATATCAACTTTATATCGCGCCAATCGAGGAAATTTCTTTTGCTGTTTTTTCACTAAACGTTCGGCACTGCGAAAATCCTTTTGCTCGACATAGGAAAAAAGCAAATACGTATAAAAATAAGAATCAGGACGCTTATCATAAAGTTTTTCAAAAAGTTCTATCGCTTTTTCATATTCTCTATTGTTGTAATACTGCACAGCCATTTGTTCATCGCTGTTTTGAGCCAATCCAATATGAAACTGACAAAACAAAGTGAAAAACAGAAAAATAGCTGAGAAAAAACGCATGAAAATAATTTATTTTTTTTGTGTCGAATAAAGGATAACTAATTCTTTGATTTGAGGGGACAATGAATCAAATGTTTCAATTCTCGATTTCATCATATTATAATAAGCAGTAGCAAACTGGACTACTTTTTCACATTCTGCAGATTCTAAGGATAGATATTTTTCAATTTCTTCTTGGCTTCTACTTTTAGCCTTGATGTCTTTGCGTAGACTTTCTAGCTGTTGTATTTGATAGTCAACATCATCCATCAACTTCGCTCCTCTTTCCTTATGACGTCTCAAAGGTTTTTGCAAATTGATAAAGGTATTCACCGTGTGGAAATTTGAATCCCGAATTGAGAAATTATAGACCGTATCAATGGCTGCGTAAATGCTTAAAAAAGTATCATTTTTAGCATTTACCATTTCCACTGGAAATTCTTGTAATTGTGCCGATTTATCTTTTAAAATAGTCACCATAGAATCAATTTGATCAATTTCTTCAGAATACGATGGTCCACATGATTGAACAGACAAAATCAACAAAATTGATGAGATGAGAAACGGAATAAAAGTTCTTTTTTTCATAATTATTGAATTTTAGTAAAGCTTGTATATTTATGTAATACTTCTGGAATATTGATTCCATCAGCTGTTTGATTGTTTTCAATCAGGGCTGCCATAATGCGAGGCAATGCCAATGCACTTCCATTTAGAGAATGTGCCAATTGCATTTTTCCTTCTTTATCTTTAAATCTAAGTTTTAAACGATTGGTTTGAAATGTTTCGAAATTGGAAACAGAACTTACTTCCAGCCATCTATTTTGTCCTTTTGAGTAAACTTCCATATCATAGGTCAAAGCCGACGTAAAACTAATATCGCCACCACAAAGTCGCAAAATGCGGAACGGCAAATTTAATTCTTTGATAATAGATGCCACATAATCTTTCATCATTTCCAAGGTTTTATAGGAATCATCGGGATGTGTTATTTGTACGATTTCCACTTTATCAAACTGATGCAAGCGATTCAAACCACGAACATCTTTTCCGTAAGAACCAGCTTCACGGCGGAAACATGCTGAGTATGCACAGTTTTTTAAAGGCAATTCATCAGCTTTCAAAATCACATCCCGATAAATATTTGTAACGGGTACTTCAGCTGTAGGAATCAAGAATAGGTTATCAATTTGAGCATGATACATTTGTCCATCTTTGTCGGGCAATTGACCTGTAGCATACGCCGAAGCTTCGTTTACCAAATAAGGAACCTGAACTTCCTCGTATCCGTTTTCAGAAGCTTTGTCCAGAAAATACTGAATAAGAGCCCGTTGCAATTTTGCTCCTTTGCCACGATAAATGGGAAAACCAGCTCCTGTAATCTTGCTTCCTAAATCAAAATCAATAAGATTATACTTTTGAGTCAATTCCCAATGTGGAAGCAATGAATCATCCGATTTTATTTCACCAAATGAGGCAATAATTTCATTGTCGTCAGCAGTACGTCCTGCTTTCACAGATTCGTGCGGCAGATTGGGCAAAGTCAAAATCAATTGATGTTGTTCTTGTTCCAATTTAGATAATTCTGCACTAAACTCTTTGGATGTTTCTTTAATTTGGGTGGTCTCTTCTTTGAGCAAATCAGCTTTTTCGGCATTGCCTTCTCTAAAAAGCTGACCAATTTCTTTTGCTAATTGATTCAATTCAGCCTGAGCGTCGTCTGCTTGTCTTTGCACATTGCGACGGTTTGTATCAATTTCCAAAATCTTTGAAACTAAATCAGTAGCATCAAAATTCTTAATCTTAAGCCGATCTATAACAAAATCAGGTTGTTGGCGTAGTAAATTTATTTGCAACATAGTAATTATTGTTTTTTATGCAAAAATAGCAGAAAAGAGAGAACGAATGATAATTATTCACAATTATTATCATATTCGGAAAAAACAAAATATTTTTTAGACCCTAAATTTATTGGATTACGAAAAACAAAAGGAATGCTAGGTTTAGCATTCCTTTGTTTTCGTGAATAATTTAATGATAACTCTTTCTCAGATTAGCATAATTAGCAAATCAGAATAGAGATCTAGAGTTTACCAGAAAACGCTGCATTTTAATAAGAATCGACAACATCCCAAACAAACGCTCTAATACCCACATTCAAATCGATATGGTCGAGATTTTTTATTTTTTGTAATAAAACTGGAACTTTGTCATCTTCGACCACGGCGATAATTCCCGAATTAAACTCGGGCCAAGTATGGGTTCCCATATGAGGATCCCCCGTTTTTGAACCACGTCCAAAAACTTCTCCCCATTTTGTATAACCTCTTACATTTAAATTATCGAGCATAAACTCCACTTTTTCTGTTAGAGCCAAATTATATGTTATAAATACTGCTTTCATAGTTTTTTTTTTTAATTACTTAACGTCATTATCATCATTCATGAAACTAAATTCCAATAAATGTTTTGTTTTTATTTTACTTCGTTCTCCCATTTTATTAGAAAAAACGGCATATGCCACAGGAATAATAATCATGGTTACAATGGTTGAGAAAATCAAACCACCAATCACCGATATTCCCATCGGGCTCCATATTTCGGATCCTTCTCCGGTACTTATTGCCATTGGCAAAAGGCCAAGAATGGTGGTAAGAGCAGTCATCAGAACTGGACGCAAACGCGATTTTCCAGAAATGGCAATGGCATCGTATAAATTCTCACCCCGGTCGCGCATCAAATTGATATAGTCGACCAATACAATTCCGTTTTTCACCACAATACCAATTAATAAAATGGCACCTAAAGCGGCAATAACACTAAGGGTTGTTCCAGTGATAAACAGCGCAATCAAAACTCCTGTAAATGAGAATGGAATCGAGAACATGATAATAAATGGCATTCGGAAGGATTCAAACTGAGAAGCCATAACGATATATACCAATACTAAAGAGAGCAACATTAGCAATCCTAAATCAGCAAAAGATTCTTGTTGATCTTTATAAGCTCCTCCAAGTTCAATCATAACATCCCCAGAAGTTTCAACTTTATCAACTTCAGCTTGAACTTTTTTGGCTAATTCTCCCATGGATATTTTATAAGGCTGACACGTCACTTTTACGATACGTTCTCTATTTCTGCGCTCAATAGTGGGAGGTGACCAATGTTCAACGACGGTTCCAATTTCCGACAATCTAATTTTTTGACCTTGTGGATTCAAAAAAGCAATGTTTTCAATATCAGAAATAGAATTTCTATAATCTTCCGTAAATCTTACAATAATATCATATTCATCTCCTTGTTCACGATATTTCGAAGCTGTCAGTCCTTGAACACGATTCCGAAGAGCCATCGAAACGGTTGCCGTATTGAGGCCCGCTTGTACCAGTTTATCACGATCTAATATCACTTTAAGTTCGGGTTTAGATTTATCGCGACTGATGTTTATATCTCGAGCACCCTCTAAATTTTCAAGTTTCTCTGCTAAATCAGAAGCTATTTTATTGGTTACATCAAAGTCATAACCATATATTTCAACTTCAATTTGGGTTCCACCCATTCCGCCATCCGACGAGGAAACGTTATAATCGATAATTTCAGGGATTTTTTCAAGTTGCGTACGCAAATCTTCACCGATGTCCCAACAACTTCTATCTCGTTCGGAAACACCCACTAATCTTAATTGTATGTTGATAAGATGGGATCCCGATGAGCCAAAAATAGAACCAATGTTCGCTTCATCATCAGATCCAAAAGAAGTAGAAATAAGTTTTACCTCTTCGGGGTATCGTTCATTTATAATATCCTCGATTTGGGATGCAATCACAGCTGTTTCTTCTACTCTAACTCCAGTTTGCAATTCTATTTTTGCAGTCACTTGACTTTCGTCTGTTTCGGGTATAAACTCTGTACCGATAAAAGGGAACAAACCCAATGAAGCAACAAACAGTGCCAATGCACTACCCATTACCATCGTTTTATGACGCAAACTCCAACGAATAATTCTTTCATAGAAGTTGTCAAGTTTGTCTAACCAAACTTTAATTGTACGATCGTAAAAAGTTTTTTTCTCGGGTTCTTCTGTTCTCAATTTCAACATCAACGAGCTAAGCATAGGCGTTAGAGAAATAGCAGCAATGGTTGAAGTTGTTACGACAATAGAAACAATCCATCCCAATTGGCGGAAAAGGACACCTGTAATCCCTTTTACAAAAGTTAAAGGCAAGAAAACAGCCAAAACAACCAAAGTTGTTACAACCACCGCTAGCCATACTTCATTTGTGGCATACAAGGCGGCCTCTCGAGGCGTACTTCCCCTTTCTATATGCTTGGTAATATTCTCGAGCACCACAATGGCATCGTCGACAACCATTCCGATTGCAATGGATAAGGAAGCCAATGAAATAATATTAATTGTATTCCCCGATAAGTTTAAGTAGATAAAGGCCACAATTAACGAGATTGGGATGGTAAGAACAATAATAAATGTAGCTCGCCATCTACCTAAGAAAAACAGCACTACTAAAACGACAAAAATCAATGCAAACAAAAGAGTTTCGGATAAGTTTTTGATAGAATCACCAATAAATTCTGAAGTATCAAAAACAGGTATAATTTTGACATCTGGGGGCAGCTGTTTTCCAAGCTCTTC
>JAQUHH010000070.1 GCA_028683685.1 Bacteroidales bacterium | reverse complement strand
CATCTATTAAAATTGTATTTTTCAGATTTGTTTTTTTTAAAATGTTCATTTTAGATCGTTCAACCTTTTGGAAAAAAAGTTTTATCTTTAGTTTTAGAGGCTCTAATAAATCATTTCGTTTTTTAAATACAGTTTCATATATTATGTGTTAGTCTCTGAAAATCAGAAGTAAATGCCAATGATGGAATTGTTTATTTCTTTATTTAAGTGACGTTTTTTTTGAAATAGATTGGGGTGATGGAAAAAAGAAACTTTATAGTTTTTTAGTCGTTAAATATTGCTGTATATTTGCAGATAAATTGAAAAAAACAAATAAAAGTATATCGTATTATGAAGAAAGTAAAACCCAAAACAGAATTAGATCTTAGCATCTATGGAATTCAAAATCCGTCCGAAGTTTATCATAATATATCTTACGACGATCTTTTTGAACATGAAACGGATCCAAGTTTAGAAGGCTATGAAAAAGGTTTTGTTACAAATTTAGGTGCTGTAGCTGTCGACACTGGCATTTTTACAGGTCGTTCGCCCAAGGACAAATACATTGTTATGGACGAGGAAAGTAAAAACAATGTTTGGTGGGCAGGAAAAGGTCGCAAAGGTTCTGATAATAAACCGATTGACCAAGATACTTGGGATTTTTTAAAAGAGAATAGCTACAAACAGCTTTCTGGCAAAAAATTGTACGTTATGGATGCTTATGTTGGGGCGAATGTGAATACTCGTCTTAGCATTCGGGTCATTACAGAAGTGGCTTGGGCTGCTCATTTTGTGAAAAATATGTTTATTCGACCCAGCGATGAAGAGATGGAAACTTTTAAGCCTGAGTTTGTCATGTTGCATGCTTGCAAAACGGTCAATCCAAAATGGCACGAACAAAATTTAAACAGCGATGTGTATGTTGCTTTTAATTTGAGTGAAAAAATGGCTGTCGTTGGTGGTTCATGGTATGGTGGCGAAATTAAAAAAGGATTCTTCTCTGTCATGAATTATTTTATGCCTTTGCAAAATATTGCGTCCATGCACTGTTCTGCAAATATGGGTAAAGATGGAAGCACCGCTGTTTATTTTGGTTTGTCTGGTACCGGAAAAACAACCTTATCTGCCGATCCAAATCGTTATCTAATTGGCGACGATGAGCATGGTTGGGACGAAGATGGTATTTTTAATTATGAAGGTGGGTGTTATGCTAAATGTATCGACTTAGATAAGGATAAAGAACCCGATATTTATAATGCAATTCGCAAAGATGCTTTGTTGGAAAATGTTGTTTACGACGAAAAAACAGGGGAAGTCAATTTTAAAAGTGGATTTAAAACAGAGAACACTCGAGTTTCATATCCAATTTATCATATAAACAATATCGTAACCCCAGTTTCAAAAGGAACTCATCCAAAGAAAATTATTTTCTTAACCGCAGATGCTTTTGGAGTTTTGCCTCCTGTTTCAAAGCTGACCAATGACCAAGCAATGTATTATTTTTTAAGCGGTTTTACATCTAAACTAGCGGGTACTGAGCGGGGTATTAAAGAGCCTGTTCCTACATTTTCACCTGCTTTTGGAGCTCCTTTCTTGTTGCTTCACCCAACCGTTTATGCACAAGCACTTGCGAAAAAAATGAAGGAACATGGAGCTACGGCTTATTTGGTTAATACTGGTTGGATTGGGGGGCCTTACGGAGTTGGAAAACGAATCGATTTACCTTCTACACGAATGATTATTAGTGCTATCTTGGATGGTTCTATCGACGAAGCCGAATGCGTTGAAATGGAAGCATTTGGATTACTAATTCCAAAAGAAGTAAGAGGAGTAGATCCAAGCATCCTAATTCCTAAAAATTCTTGGAAATATCCATCAGCGTACGATGAGCAAGCTCAAAAATTAGCCGATAAGTTTATTGAGAATTTTGAAAATTTTGGAGATTCTGAAGAAGGGAAACGCCTCGTTGCTGCGGGTCCAAAGAATAAACACATGAAACAATTCTACGATTATTACCAAGATAAAGTTCAAAAATTGGAAAAGGATCAAAAAGATGAAATTATTCGTTTAAAAGATCAAATTTATATTCTGCAAAATGCATTTAGCCAATATATTTCCTTTAACTCAATTAATACCAATTATAAAAATAGAGAGCTGAAAAGACATATCCCCATTGAAATGTTTGTGGGATCAGAGGATAAAAAAGATTGGAAAATCACGAACGACTCTTTGGGCGATGTGATAAAGGTTTGGGGATTTAATTTTTACAATCCAGGCAAATCACCTGAAAAGTACAATGAAAGAATTGCAATAAGTGAAAAAACATACACAACAGCTTATCTTTGCCAGTTGATTGATGATTTACAGTTGGCTCTGGAACAAAAAAACACGGAGAATCTTAAACTTAATGATATGTTTAGTCAGTTTATCCAAAAAACTTCTCATATCCATGAAATCGTTATAAAAATTGGTTCTATATTGTTTGTGAAGTATCAAAATCATGAGGGGGAAAGTGTAATACAATCGTTTAAACTTTCAATTTCAAACATGATTCATATTGATAAACATATTGATTTGCTTCAAAAACCGACTCAGTTATTAAAAGAATTACATAACTACTAGAGTTTGTATTTTCAAAATTAAAAAAAGTTCCGTATCAAATATGTACGGAACTTTTTTTTATGTTTGCTTTTTTAAAAAACCATAGAAACCTTTATGGCTGTGTTGGTTTTGAAAATATTTTTATGGTTTTGTTTCAAAAAATAAGGATTTATATCCAATCCCAAAGCGAAATTCTTCGACAAAAAATGGTCGTAGCCTATAACTGGACCCACATAATATGATGAACCACCCAAAACTTCGCTATCAATCCATGTTTTGGTGATGCCAGCTCGAATACCAATGTTGAAATATCCATACTGAAATGGCTTTAAAAATGAAATTCCAGCTCCAATATGAAGGGAAGCTTGGTCATTAAAAGCAGCACTATTGGTGCTATCTTGAATTTTTTCGGAAAGATAACTGAGTTCGGGCTCAATCTTGATTTTTGAATTGATAAAAATGGGAATCGAAATGGTGGAATTGTAATTGTCGACCAAATAAAAGTTTGAAATTCTTCCAGAAAGTCCTATTCTGATCTTTTTGGGTGTAATTTCACTTGTTTGTTCGGGCTCATCATTGGCTTCGTTTTGTCCAAAAACGACAAATGGAGCCAACATTATTATGCATAAAATGGAAAGTGTTTTCTTAATCATAGCTTATAATGTTTTTAGTAGTAATCTTTTCTTGAACCGAAATGAAAGGAGAGGTAGAAGGAAAAAAAGAGGTGTTGAGCTTTGTTGTATGCCATTATTTCAACGGGATTTAAAAAAGCATCAATATTGATACCCGTTTCAAGTGCTTTGACTTTTCTGTCTTGTTCGCCAAATTCAAAATTGAGTCCCCATTTTGCATATAAGCCGGCATGTGGTGTGATGTTTAGAAGTCCTTTTGCAAAAGGACCATTTCCATAGATATTGTCAATATTGTGTAAGTCAGGGTCGTAACGCTCTGTTGTCGGTATTGCTTCATAGGTACCGGGGGTGAAGTTGATAATGTACAAATAGACCGGAGTAGACATCCCCAAAGATGCACCGCCAAAAAGAATATATCTTATTTCTGTGCCACCCCAATAGGGTTTAAAATTTAGCACTTTTTGATATCCAATTCCAGCATGAAGAGTGTTGAAACGGTTCATTTTGCCATATACGTAATTTTTAGCATTGGTATAAAAAGGATTTTTTGCTCGTAACTCTTTTGGATTTTTTTTGACGGAAAATTCAAATTCAAACAGGTTCTTTCGGAAAATGGTTTTTTCTTTTCCATAACGGTAACTCAATCCATATCCGTTTGAGTTTAAATTAATTCCCCATGCATGCTCTTTGCGAAGTACTTCTTTGGAATAATCATCACCAACCGATTGTGCCATTATTAGAACAAAGGCAAATACTTGAAAAAAGATGAAAAAGAGTAGATTCTTTTTGTTCATTTTCGATGCGTGATTTTAGTTCTCAAAGATAACAAAAAAGTGCTACAATATGTTTACGCAGCACTTTTTTTAATAGTGTATTTAATGATTTTCTATAAATAACTCAAATTTTTGTAATTTTGATACGAAAGAATTGACGTTTTATTTATTATCTGTAAATAAATTGTCTGTTCTGAAAATTTGATATTTAGGCATTTGCATTGTTTTCATCAACATTCTCAATGGATGAATTATAACCGTAAGCAGGACATCTTTCTCTCGGTTTACAAGAAGTAAAGGCGGCTGTAATAAACAATACAAGTAATCCAACGATTAAGATTTTTTTCATAGTGAATCTTTTAATTTTATTTTTTTTAATTCCAAAAAACAAAATTAAACAATAATTCTTGTATTTTTACTTTTTTTATGATTCCATTCAAGTATAATATCAACAAAGGAGTGTTAATAATGAATTCTGAAAAAATAAAATCTCAAATAAATGCTAATTGGTTCTCCTTTTTTCAAGAGGAAATGGAAAAGGAATATTTTATTAAGTTGATGGACTTTGTGGGCGAAGAGCGTAAAAATCATCTTGTTTTCCCTCCTGAAGATTTAATGTTTAATGCTTTTCGTCTTACATCGTGGGATTCAATAAAAGTAGTTATTCTTGGACAAGACCCTTATCATGGCGAAGGACAATCACATGGCTTGTGCTTTTCGGTACCCATGGGCATTCGAAAGCCGCCTTCATTACAAAATATATTTAAAGAATTAAAAGAAGATACGGGAATGGAAATTCCGTCTCATGGAAATTTAGAATCCTGGGCTAAACAGGGTGTATTATTGCTAAATTCTTGTTTAACAGTTCGTAAGCAATTGCCCACTTCGCATCAAAATATAGGCTGGGAAATATTTACAGATACCATAATTCGTAGAATTTCAGATGAAAAAAAGAATGTAGTTTTTATGTTGTGGGGAAAGTTTGCTCAACAAAAAACTAGTTTGATTAATATGGATAAACATTTGATTTTAAATGCAGTACATCCTTCGCCTATGTCGGTTTATAGAGGTTTTTTTGGTTGTAAACACTTTTCCAAAGCAAACTCTTATCTTAGTTCTCATTCCGTAAATCCCATTGATTGGAATACCGTAAATGAATAATGTGCGTTATTATACAAAATGTAATTTGATGCAATTAAAAACAGCACTCTTCTTTTTATCTCTTTGTTACTTTTCTTTTGTGTCATCACAAAAAACTGTCATTTTCAATTATGGAACTTTGTTGAAGACAGACAAGGAGCAGAAAACTTTTGCTGATTCAATGGAGATAAAGGCATTTGTTGATGCCAAAATTGTTGTTTTTCAAAAAATGGGTTACGAAGCTGTA
Organism: Bacteroidales bacterium; assembly: GCA_028683685.1. Classification (GTDB taxonomy): domain Bacteria; phylum Bacteroidota; class Bacteroidia; order Bacteroidales; family WCHB1-69; genus JAQUGA01. Next base: position 4,412 of record JAQUHH010000070.1, on the reverse strand, counting down.
AAAGCAACTCAATTAGAAAGAAATTCGGATACTATGAATTTTTTGTTTTTATCAGGTTCGCCATATATTTTCAAACTTGATAATTTGAATATTAAGGATTCTACTGTTTTGATGATTCCTCCTAAATTGCGTTCTAATTTGCTTGTAAATGCTAATTATGATGATTTTTATAATAACATTGATGATATTTTGCAATATTACGAAAATAGGGGGTATCCTTTTGCTTCATTTAGTGTGGACAGTCTATTTTTTGACCAAAATCTTGTCTTGATAGATATGATTTTTGATAAAGGTATTAAATATAAATATGATAGCATTGTTGTCAAAGGTGATGTTCGGATTTCAGATGATTTTTTAAGACGTTTTTTTAATTTTAAAAAGAGATCTGATTATTCTGAAAAACAGATAAAGCAAAGTTCAAAATTGGCTCGTCAATTGCCTTTTATGATAATGAATGATCCTCCTCAAGTACTATTTGTTGAAGATGAAGCTTATGTTTTTTTATTTTTGAAAAAAAGAAAAAATCACTCTTTTGATGGGATTGTAGGTTTTGTTCCTCCGCCTGATGGGGAGAGTGGGATTCAGCTTACGGGTGATATTAGTTTGAAATTGAATAATCTTTTTCAACAGGGAGAAATATTGAATTTTGATTGGCGGGCATATGATGTTGGCTCTCAGGATTTAAAAATAGTTTTTGATTATCCATTTCTTTTTTCTTCCCCTTTTGGAACCAATTTGAATTTTAAATTGAATAAAAAAGACACCAGTTTTATTAATACCTATTATAATTTTGGTATTAATTATTATTTTTCTGGTTTTGATTATTTGAAAGGATTTTATGAATCTACTGTTTCAAATACATATGCAGGTGTTGAACAGAGCCCAACGGGCTTTCGTTCATCAAAAGTATCGAGTTATGGGTTGGAGTATTCTCAAAACCGATTGAATGATGTTATTTTGCCTACTTCCGGTTATTCATTAAAAACTTCTTTGGCTGCGGGTTCTCTAGTGCGAGACAAAAATCCATTATTAGTAAGTGAGGAAAATCAGAAAGTCAATCAATATGTATTACAAATTTATTCTCCTTTTTATGTACCTCTTTATAAACGTTTTATTTTTCATGCAGGAATTCAAGGTGTGTGTATGATGGCTGTTGATTTGTATGAAAATGAAATGTTGCGATTTGGCGGATTCAATTCGTTAAAAGGGTTTGAAGAAGATGGAATTTCAGCCTCAACTTATTTTATGGCAACTACCGAATTGAGGTACATGATTGAATCATATTCGTATTTTTCTGTTTTTTGGAATGGAGCTTTTTATGAAAAGAAAGGAGTACAATCATACACTAGAGATACCCCTTGGGGGCTTGGTTTGGGCTTTGCATTCAATACACCAGCGGGTATTTTTTCTATAAATTATGCTATGGGAAAACAATTTAATAATCCTTTTGATTTAAAAGGGGCTAAGGTTCATTTTGGAATAAGTGGGAAGTTTTAAAATACGATTCCAGCTCTGATGCCTGCAAAATGATACATGACTCGTGTTGCTTTATTGGTTGTTAATTGGGGTATTTCGTTCTCCTCGTTGGAGTATTTAATGTCTGTTTCCTGAATTTTGTACGAAATTGCTAAAAAGAGTCCACTTGATTCTTTAAACATAGCTTTAAAACCTAGTCCGCCTTCAAAAAACAAGCCTGAACTGGCACCGTGAATAACCATATAAGTAGGGTCGGGGCGAGGTGATTCGTACCATTTGTTAGAATAGCCTAAATCTAGCATAATGTGTGGTGAATATCTGCCCCGTAAAATATTAAAACGAAAGTCGGCATACAAGGGGATGAAAGACGTTTTTCTCCATTTTTCAAACCCTAAACCTAATCCTATATTGAAATATGGACTAAGTTGATAACCAACAACTTGATGGACTGAAAAAACAGGAATGTTGTTTGAAAGTTTAAGACTGGGAGTTTCAACCGTCATTATTCCATTATGAAAAGATAATGAACTAATATATTGAACTCCTTTTTCTCTAAAAATTTGTCTTTCTTGTGCGTTTAATTTTATAATTGAAAAAATGGAAAGAAGTCCAATTATGATTATTATTTTTTTCATAGCATAAAAATTTTGTCAAAAATACAACTTTTTTGACAGATACTAAATTTAAATATTTCTATCTGTATTATTGATTAGAAAACCCAACTAATACCTAAACTTGGCATTATTGGTAATTGATTTACTCTTTCTCTTGTAGTACGGTTGAAATAGAAAATATTACTGCGATTATAAATGTTGGTTACACTCAGATTTAATTCAAGATTGTTAGTTTCGTTAAACATGATTTTGTACTTTAAATTTGCATCTAAACGATGATAATCAGGGAGTCGTCCACTGTTAGTCTCATCGAATAAAAATGCAATATCTTCATTTGAGCTAAGAAAATCGTCAGAAATATTATCTCCAAATACTTGGTTGGGGTAAATACCTTCATTTTTTGCAAATGCAAAACCACTACCATAGTTCCAACGAATATCAAATTGCCATTGTTCGTATGCTCCCCAATAGGTTGAAAATACAATGTTTACATTATGTCTGCGATCAAAATGGGTAACGTATTCAATAATGCCATCATCTCTATTTACCCACCCTAAGGAATAAACAGTCCATACATAATATCTTCCTTTTTGAAATTTCATATTGAAATCAATTCCTTTAGCAGAACCTTTTTCAATGACGAAATCTTTTCTCAAATAATCGGGTTTGTAATTTTCTTCATCGGTAATGTCGTTGTATGGTGAAATATCTTCAAATACTTTTCTTTTATTTAAATTGGTAAGTTGTGTAAAATCTTTATAGTACGCTTCTAAATTAAATGTGATATATTTATTTAAATCATATTCGACTCCCAAAATATAGTGTATGGCTTTTTGAAGTTTGTGAGTCACCTCTTCATTGTCAAATGTTTTGTTGGGTAAATTTTCAGGACCTGAAAGAAATCCGTAAAAGAGATTCACAACATCTCGGTCGGAACCAGCACTTAATAAATTTTGAGAATACAATCCAGTGGCAAATTTAACACGAACATCTTTATTAATATTGTATTTCATTGCCAATCGAGGTTCGGGTGAAAAATTACCTAACGAGGCATAATAATGCAAGCGAAGTCCAGGTTCAAAAAGAAATTTTTCGTTGAAATTTCTTTTATATTTGAAATAGGCTGCTAATTCGGTGGTATTGTCTTGCTGTATAATTTTTAATCCAGATTTGTTGAAAAAATTAAAGTCGGTCATAAAGCCAAGCATTTCCAAACCGTATTTGAAATTATTGTTGCCCATTATATAATTGAAGTTTAAACCAACATTAAATCCATTGATTTCGCTCATTCTAGGCTCGGAAATTTTATCGTCCATCATGATTTTGTATGATGAATAGGCAATAATACCGTCCATTATAACGGGTGATTGTTCAGGGATAACGACAAAGTTTAAGCCAGCTCCAGATGATACCCAATCGAATTCAGCAATGTCTTTATAATTTACGTTGTCGGTAAAGTTGAACCCAAAAACATTAAGCTTACTTCCATTGGCTGAATTAAAAGAAACTTTTGCATAAAGGTCTTGATAATTAAAAGGCAATCCGGCAGTGTCAATGTAGTTGTAAAAATATTTTGAACTTTCACTCAAGTATGAGTTTTTTGCAGAAACAATATACGAAGCACTGGAACCTGTTTCAGGTTTAAGTTTTATAATGGGACCTTCAAGTAATAATTTGGCACCAAAAGTATTGGCTTCAATTTTCCCGGCTGTTCGACGGCGATTGCCATCGCGGGTTTTAATGTCCATAATAGAAGATATGCGCCCTCCATATTCTGAATTGAAGCCACCTGTGTATATGTCTGCCGAACGCATAATGTCGGTGTCAAAAACAGAAAAGAGACCAATCGAATGGAATGGATTGTAAATAATCATACCATCGAGCAAAACTTTGTTTTGAATAGGAGCCCCCCCACGAATGTATAATTGTCCTCCTTGGTCACCTGTAAAAATAACTCCGGGTAGTACTTGTAAGTATTGTGCTAAATCGGCCGTGCCACCAATGGTTGGCATTTGTTTCATTTGCTTGGGTGTAACGTAGGTTACCGAGGTTCGTGTTTCGGTTTGTGCAATCTCTTTTTCGGCATTAATACTCACCACTTCAAGAGTGTATGATGCTTTGCTTAGAAAAAGTTTTTTGGTTACAATTTCGTTTTTAGCTAAGCTGATGGGGTCTGACAGAGAATCATAACCCATCGCTTTAATGACCAAGTCGTAGTCGCCCGCAGGAATGCGGTTGATGATGAAATATCCATTGCCGTCGGTAGTTGACCCATGTTGTGTGCCACGAAGAAATACATTTGTAAAAAGGACAGGTTCGCCA
>JAQUHH010000069.1 GCA_028683685.1 Bacteroidales bacterium | reverse complement strand
ACGGAATTGACAACGGCATGTTGTTCGTCAATCTCTTTTGGATCGTTCATGATTTTTTGTTCCGCATTTTCAATTGATGCATCAATGGTTCCTTTCATTGGATAGGAATGGATTTTATTGTCGATAATACGAACAAATATCTCTGGCGAAAAAACAGTAAACATTTTGGGTATTAGAATCTTATATTTAGCTTTGCTAGCATAAAAAATTTCTTCTAGACGGAGCGAACATTCTATTTTAGAAGGCATTGTCAAATTCAACAAATTGCAATCGCCATTTTGAATGTGATGTTTAACAAGTTGGAATGCTTTTTCATAGGTTTCGAAAGTGACTGGGGTTTTAGAAAAATGAATATCCTTTGGATTTGTAAATTTTTCTTCAGAAACATTCGACATTGTTGGAAATTTAAACATCACTTCTGTTTCTTTAGCCGGTAATGGGAAGAACATAATGTGATCTGCTTTGTAGTCGATAACAAACAAAAACGGTTCTCTTTTTTTACCGAAATCGTTTAGTTTTTTTGCGATGTCTTTTTTCATTGTATGGTTTTAGTTCAAGTCGTCCAATATTTTTCGTTTTTTCTTGGTCTAAACTGACAATTTTATGAATTGTGGTTTTACCCAAGGCTGAAGCTTTTATATAGGTAATCTCATTGGCAGAACAGAGTTTGAATTTTCCCCAATGGTCTGAAAATGTATAAACATGTTGTTCCCATTTTTTGTTCCAGCCATAAATTACAGCATTTGCAAGAGGTTTACCAAATTCATCTTCTACGCTTCCAGTAACGGTATAGGTGCAGTTTTCTAATCGGAAATAATGCAAATCATCCGCTTGGATGCAGTCGTTGCAAGCAATTTTAGAAATGCCTTTTTTCAAAACAGCATTCGCTGGTTTAGTATTTCCTTGATGGTCAATTAATCCAAACCAATTTTGTACGCTGCCCCAAAAAACATCTTTATAAACCCACCACGAAAACCCAATTGCTCCGCAACAATAAGATTTTACCAAAACAAATTCTGCATATTTTTTCTGCATTTCTAAATTTCCCCAAGCTGGATAGGTTTTAGCAGTGTCGTTTGAACTATAGCCCGTTTCTCCAATAATCCATACTTTGTCGATGTTTTGTTGTATCCAATTGATGGAAGCTTCTACGTATCTGAAATTATTGGGTTCTGGGTACAAATGAAAACTTAAAAAATCGCATTTCAAAATGGATGGATCCCACATCATTACGTCAGCGTGACCCATAATTCCGTATGTAATCAATGCGTTTTTATCTCTTTTTATTATCTTTTTTTGCCAATCTTCGGTGATTTCTTCAATATTGTTTTTTGTTAAACCAGCGGAAGATGAATGTATTGGTTCGTTATATAAGTCATACGCAAACAAAGCTGGATTGTTTTTTAAAGTATCTGCTAAAAGGGATAACCAATCGCCATAAATATTTGAAATTTTCGGTCGATGGATATTTTTTTTTCCTGTTAAAACAATAACTTTCAAATCCAATTCTTGAGCTTCGTTTAAAATGGAGTTTATTATGGATGCCAATGCTTTGCCATGTTGAGTAGTATAGGCTTTTTTAATGATTTGTAAATCTTTGCCTTTTTTTGTCAGATAGAACATGTTTTGGCTGGCAGTGAGATTTTCCGCCTCCATCTCAACACCACATAGTCGGATGCAATTGAATCCCATCTCTTTGATTTGAGCAAAGTCTGAAAAAATGGACATCAACGCATCTGTTTTATTGTTACAACATCGCTTGTTGTCTGATGAATAGCCATGATGAGGTCCTGCCCAGTAATCCATTTCGTTATCGGTGTAAATATCCAGCTGATAATTCATAATCATTGGAAAATACAATTCCTTTTTATAAAAGAATTTTCCTTCAGATATTATTACTCTTTGTTTTTCTGTTGATTGTGAAAATATTTCAAAAGAAATAAATAACAAAAAAACCAAAAGTAATAATCTGTTTTTATTCATAAACTTTGTTTGGTAAATGTGTTTTTCGTAAAAAATAAATCAATATAATACAAGCAATTACCGATATAATAGTAATTCCCCAATAGGGTGTTTCTCCAATTTCTTGATAATTTACTCGGGTATATCCATTGTAGTACATCCAAGCAATTACGACAGAAATTCCGTTGTTAATGGCATGAGCTACAATGGATGGCCATAATGATCCACTGTAAAAAGCCATATATCCGAGTGCCAATCCAAGGACGAAACGAGGAAGGAAATTAAAAAACTGTAAATGAATTGCACTAAATAAAATAGCGACTATGAAAATACTAATGTGTTTATTTTTAAGGGTATCTAAAAACAGTTTTTGTAAAGCTCCTCTAAAAAAGAGTTCTTCGAAAAATGCTGGAATCAATGCAATTAAAAAGATATTAAAAAGCAATCCACCAACGCCTTGCGTATTTAAAAATAAATTCATCATCTCTTCCGAACGATATTGTTGTTGAATCAGTGATTGATATAAAGAAGAGAATTTTTCGGGGAAAGGAATGCTCTCATTCCAGAGCATGGTTTCATAAACCAGTGGCAGCGCACACAATAAAAGTCCGATGGAAAGAAGATGCGTTTTGAAATTTGAAAAATGATTTAAACTTAAATGTTCGCTCACTTTATTGGTTTGCATCCGAACAAAAAGCCAAGCCGAAATTCCAAAAATTCCAATTTGAGTGAAAAGTTGCAAAACTTTCATTAGATTTATGTTCAATGTACTCGAACTATCCGAAATAGGCTCTATTACTTCTCTTCCCCAAATGGGAATGCTTATCACTAGAAAGATGAGTGGTACAAGAATGTACAATGCTAAAAATAGCAAAATCAAAACCAATATTTTATGGTAGAAAGCCTTGCCAGAGAGAAAACGATAATCGATATAGCTCATTTTCAATAATAATTACTCTTTAATCCAAATATTTAAGATTTCTCCAACGTACATTTTGTGAAAATCTTTGGTTGGATAAATTTTTTCGGGAAGGGTTTTATCAATAAAATCTTCTTCTTTTAAGAAAGTAGCATATAGTTTTTTGCATTCAATAATAATTTTTGCTTCTTTAAAAGCAATACTGCCATTGGGTGTTTTTATGGGACTAAGACCTGAATTTTTCATTTTGTCAAAATCTCTACCCGATTTGGTACCCATTTGTTGTAATATATTACGGTGTTTTTCTTCGTAAAAAGTGAGAGTGTAATATTCTTCGTTTTCGATAAATTCGAAAGTGTAACGCTGAGGACGAACAAAAATAAAAGAGACTGGTTTTTCCCACAACCATCCCAAACCTCCCCAACTAGCAGTCATCATATTAAATTTAGTATCTGGATTGCCAGCAGCTTCCAATATCCATTGTTTGCCAATAAGTTCAATCGCATTTTCGTTAAAGTCCAAAGGACTAATTTTTTTAAAACCTTTCATTGAATCGATATTTTGTGCGTGAATACTAAAGTTTACTAAAAAAAATAAAAACAGAATGTTTTTTTTCATATCATTATTTTAAGCTACTGCTATTAAAACTAAATGGCAACAAATTTTTAACTCCATCAATAATAATTACGGGTCCATCTGTTCCAGAAAGGATAAATCGAATGGGTTTTTGTTGCAATATTTCGTATTCGAGAATCACTTGTCGGCAACTTCCACACGGAAAAACAGGATTTTTTAGTGTGTCCGAAATATTTTGGGCAGTGATGGCCAATGCTGTAAAAGCTACTTTTGGGAAATTGGCAGATGCGTAAAAAACAGCCACTCTTTCGGCACACAAACCAGAGGGATAAGCTGCATTTTCTTGATTTGTTCCTAATATAATCTCTTCATTTTCAAGTCTTAATGCAGCTGATACTTTAAATTCCGAATATGGAGCATAGGCATTGGACAAATTTTTTCGGGCAATATTTAGCAAGTTTTTATCCTCTGGATTTAATTCTTCAATAGACGAAAATTCGGAATAATCTATGTGTATTTTTTTTTTATTTGTCATAAGATGATAGATTTTGAGGTCGTTGAAATAAAAACAGTGCATAAAAGTAAGCAAAAAAAGTTAAACCATCTTGCGATTCCAGTGTGTCTTCGGTTAACATTGACAAAAGGACAATAATTAAGAAAAGGATGAAAAAATAATCTTTATTTTTCTTTCGTACTATAATGGGATAAAACAAAGCAAATATAAACCATAGGAATCCAAAAATCCCAAAAGCGATAAAAAAAGATAAAAACTGATTGTGACTTCGCATGCGAGTATCTTTCAATGGCGAGTTTCGTTCGGTTAGTTCTTGTTTAAAAACATCAGGAATGTCTCCGGTTCCGGTTCCTAGAAGCCAGTTTTTTTTGATAATAGAAATGGCTGCAGACCATAATTCAAACCTTTGTATTAGACTATGTCCCTGAATATCACCATTTTTTTGGTAATTTTGAAATTCCCAAAGTATTTTATAAATGCGAATTTTGGGATTAAAAAACTGAGTATAATGGTAATTTGCAACTCCCTTTTCAATGTTTTTTATATCTTGGTCGGACAACTGCCAAACTCCTTCATAATCTTTTCTGAGATTTTTAGAATTTAAATATCGGATTAAGGTAATTCGAGTATCCTGTCCTTTTTCGTCATATTGGTCGAAAGGAACTTTGCTTCGCTCTTCCCAGGCTGTTTTTAACTCGTGAAGATTCATATATAAGCCTGTATATTTCCCATTTTCAATGGGCATATTCAAAGTGTCGTGTAAATATGGATTGCCATAAATAGTGGTGTCTTCTAAGTTTTGTGTGTCCGAAATTTGAGGTGTAAGATATTCATGTACAGTTATATACGTTGTCAATATTCCTAAAAGTGGAATAAATATTAAAATTCCTATTAGAATATTGCGACTATATTTATTTTGTGTATTTATAGAAATATAGTATATCACTAAAATAAAAAAGCAAACGGCTAATATTATTATTCCTGTAATGGATTGAAGTAATAATAAAAACAAAAATAGCCAAATCCCAATTATAAGTAAACCGATACGTATATATTTATTGAGGTTTTTATCATTTACTATAAAATATAAAAGACTAAAAATAGCTAAACATATGTTTAAACTCAATCTAATGTGTGAAATAAAAGGGGATATTTCTCTAATTTCTACAATGTTGCGGGTAATATAAATGTAAAAACCAGCAATCGTTGCCAATAAAACAGCTCCAATATGAGAAAATAAAACCGTTTTAAATTGTTGTACTGTGAGGAGAGGTGTGGTGGAAAAAATAACAGCCAATGCTAAAATTGGGATTTTGGTTCGTAAATCATCCAAGCTATAGCTGAAGTTTTGTGTGTTAAATAGCCATAAAACGTGCATGATAAATATGGAAGCAAATATTAATGCTGCTTTGTTGTGAAAAAAAACAAAAAATTTTTGTTTTAAGTTCCCTTCTAACAGATAATTTGCCGTTAGCAACAACATAGAAATACTCATCCCAAATTTCGACAATGGAATAGAGATAACCAATAATACAATTGCAAATAAATAAATTTTTCGATGAGTTTTTTCGGGCAACAATTGCATAAAACAATCTTCAATTTAATGAATAATAAAAACGAAATAATTTATAAAAAAGTACATTAATAAAAATTATTTTTTACCTTTTAGGAGGGAATTATATTCGTCTTTATTTTTGAGTAGTTCAATCGCCTTTTTTATTTCATTATCGCTTTTTAGCATGACTTCAATTTGTCCTTTTTGGAAATAATATCTGGATACAATTTCGGCTTGAAGCAATTCAATAATCTCTTTTTTAAATGTATAAACATCTTCTTCTTTATTGTGCTTTATTTTAGTTTCTAAATTTTTGATTTCTTCTTGAATAGCTTCGAGATACTGCTCTTTTTTAGCCGTTTTGTTCAAGGTTTTTAATGCCATTTCTGTTTCTGTTTCATAGTCGTAATCTTTATCTTTGATATATTCTACAAATTCCTCAAATAAGGCATCTGATATTTCAAAACTTGAAGGTTGGGGAATACTAGCGTTTTTTAGTTGAAATTCATTTACAAAATCAAATATAATATTTTTGCCATAAAGACTTGATGCAATTTTGCTAAAAGTAGGATTGGTTATTTTGACATCGGGTTCTATTCCTCCTTTATCGTATACTGTTCTGCCATTTTTTGTTTTGAAAGCAATATAGGTAGAATCAGATAAACGGCGGCGGTCATTGCCAGAATAATCGATTGCTTGAATACATCTTCCGCTGGGAATATAATATTTTGAAATAGTCACTTTCAAACGGCTATTGTATGGAAGTGGCACTACATTTTGAACCAAGCCTTTTCCAAAAGTGCGTTCGCCAACAACAAGTCCGCGGTCTAAATCTTGAAAAGCACCAGCCACAATTTCTGATGCTGAGGCGCTGCTTTCATTAATTAAAACTACAATGGGAATCTGATTGTCCAAAACTGGGAACATGGTTTTATATTGAGCATTACGTTCAGTCGTTTTGCCTTTGGTGTATACAATTAAATTATCTCTGTCGACAAAAAGATTCATAATTAACACAGCTTCGTGCAGCAATCCTCCGCCATTTCCTCTTAAGTCTAAAACAAAACCGTCAATGTTTTGCTCTTTTAATTTCATAAATTCTTCTTTTACCTCTTTGGCTGCATTTTCGGTAAATTGTTGCAATCTTACATACCCAATTTTATCATCTATTTTGCCAGCATAAGGAATGTTTGGCAGTTTTATCTCTTCTCTAAAAATTTCTTTATCAATGGTTTCATTTTTACCATAGGGCATAATTTTGAGCGTAATACTAGTGCCTGGTTGACCTTTCAAAATGGTACTAACCTCTTCGGTCGTTCTTCCTTTGGCACTTTTCCCATTGATTTCTATTATTTTGTCTCCGGGTTTTAGTCCGCTTTTTTGTGCTGGAAATCCTTCGTATGGTTGTGCTATTATTACATACTCCTCTTTTTGTTGAATAACCGCTCCAATTCCACCGTATTGACCCGTTGTTAATAGTCTATATTCTTCTATGTCCGATTCTGGATAATACACAGTGTAAGGGTCTAGTGATTCCAACATTGAATCAATGGCTTTTTTAACTAAATCGCCTGCATTAATAGGGTCTACATAATTTAAATGCAACTCTTTTATAACACTGGAAAAAATATCGATATTTTTGGCTATTTCAAAATCATTATGAATGAAACTTACACTAAAAAAAGCAACACAAGAGATTACTACAATAATTGCAGTTTTCCGAATTTTGTTTGTGAAGAGATTTTTCATATTTGTATTATTGTTTTTATAAAACACTAGGGAACAGGATCATAGCCACTGCTTCCCCATGGGTGACATTTTGCAATTCTTTTTAAGGTTAGCCAGCCTCCTTTAATGGGTCCATGTTTTTTAATGGCCTCAACACCATAAACAGAACAAGTAGGCACAAAACGACAACTTGGTGGAAAAAAAGGAGATATTACCCACTGGTATAACCGGATTAAAAATATAAAAAAACGGCTTATCAAATATGATATTAAGCGTACTGTCTTTTTAATTATTATTTTGATTTGATTCAAAGTTGATGCGTTTAATTAGCTGCTGTAAAAGTACTTTAATTTTCGGTTCGATAAATTGAAAATCCGCTTTGTTTTTGTCTGTATAAATTAAAAAAAGTGAAATATGGCAGTTGTGTTGGGCCAAATGTTCTATCAAAATCTCTTTATTGAGTCGATATGATTCTCGAATAATGCGTTTAAGTGCATTTCTGTCTACCGCTCTTTTAAAAAGCCTTTTGGGAACAACAATGGCAATTTTAGCCCAAGCCTCTTCGACTTGTTCAATATTTGAATTGAAATCTGTTGAAATAGATTCAACTGGCTTATGGATTAAATACATCAACTTAAATGGTTGATAGTAAATCGTTTTCTTATTTGCTAATACTTCTTCAATAACTATTTTAGAACACAATCGTTCTTTTTTTGAGAATTTCAGCATTCAAAAAATATTTTTTTTATTTCACCGAATTTTTATTTTTGGACAAAAATAAATCAATGGCGGCAGTAATGGAAGGGGCTTCGGGAGTAGGAGCCGCAAATCCCAATCTATATCCACTATCGGCAATCTCTTTGGCAACATTTTTTCCTAAAGCACCAATGATTGTTTCGGATTCTTTCAGGTGTGGAAAATTGGTCGTCATCGATTCAATTCCGGAAGGACTAAAAAGGACAATCATTTGAAAATCATCGATGTTTATTTCCTCTTTTAATTCACAAGAAACATTTTTAAACATCACTGCTTTCGAGTAATTGATTTTTTTTTCATCCAAAAGATTGGTGATTTGAGTGGCGCCAGTATCGGCACAGGGAATCAAAAATTTATCGTTTTTATGTTTGCCACCCATAATGTCTAACATCCCAGTGGTGTGGCTTTTGCTGAAAAATATCTTCCGTTTCCGATAGGTTACATATTTTTGCAAATAAAGTGCGATGGATTCATTTAAACAAAAATATTTCATCGAATCCGGAATATCGATACGCATTTCTTTGGCCAATCTAAAATAATGGTCTGCAGAATTTCGGCTCATCATAACAACACCTTGATGATCTAAAATACCAACTCTGTCTTTTCGGAACTCAATGGCAGAAACTCCTTCTATTTTAAAAAATTTCTGGAAAACAAATTCTACATCGTGTTTTTTACTAATTTCTGCGTAAGGACTTTTTTCAAATTCAGGCGGAGCTGGCTGAGAAACTAAAATTTTACTAATTTTTCCCATTTTCAATATGTTATTTTATGATATTTAATATAGTTTTTGCTATTAGCAAGTAAGGTAAAACTTCAACGGTGCAAAGGTACGCAAAAATTTTAAAATAATGATGTTTTCGACCCCAAATTTGAAATCCTTTTATTAGTTTAAATATCATCAGTAATCCTATGAATACTAGTGCAGCATATAAAAAAAGAACCATTTGTGTATACTGAAAAGCAAACGATAAGGGAATTAAAATGATTGAACCAACACCCAGCAGAAGAAATCCCTCTACTTTATAAAAAATAGTTTCCTCTGAAGTGTCAAATATATACGATAGTAAATTCAAAATTTGATTTTTTATTAGAACAAAAGCAAAATATCCGATTGAAATAAAAAGGAAAATCTTATGGGATGGAGCCCCAAGATCTGTGCCTTTCGTAAAATAACCTATGGTTTGAAATAATATTAGTGTTATTGTAATTATTTCGATAAAATAAATCGGATATTTAATGGTTTCTTTAAAAACATTTCCATCTCTTTCTAGCTGGCTCATTCCTCTTTTTGAGAACGGTGCTTTTATAGCCTGAATGGAACGTTGATAAAAGTTTTTTGAGATATAGATGAATAATACTAAAACCATCAAAAAAGGGATTATTATCCAATCATCGCTTCGTTTGTCGATTGGAATTTTTGAATTGTGGGATGGAACTAAAAGATGATTTTGAAAAATAGAAGGCACTAAAGAAGTGTCTTTTTGATTGTCAAATAAGTCCGCCCTATAAAAAGAAATAATATTTTCGGGTTTTGTCTTTAGTTCAGTAGAATCGTAAAATGTACTGCGTGAAACTTCCTTATAGGGAATGCCAAAGGAAGGTGCCATTACAGTAGTATCATTTTCGATTTGCATAGTTTTAATGTTTTAGCAAAATTATTAAAAAAATACGATTCTTTGTTTGTTTTTGGTTTATTAATTATTTTTCGGATAAGATTACTCAAAAACAGTAAAATTGATTAATTTAGCTTTTGGATTTATCAAAATTAAGTCCTTGATTTTTTAAAATAAAAAAAACAGCATATGGATGAATATTTAATTTACGCTGGAGGTTCATTTATCCGAACTGAAAACCGATTGGAAGTGTCTTGTTCATTCGATAATTCAGTATTTGCTTTCACATATTTAGCAAGCAAAGAAGATATTGAGTATTCGATTTTGATGGCTCAAAAAGCATCGGAAGAGTTGAAAAAGATGCCTTCTTATAGGCTCGAACAAATTTTAAATGAAA